>SVQW01000002.1 GCA_015065085.1 Oscillospiraceae bacterium
AAAACCATTAATTATGTCCGTGACAGTTTCCACCGCAACCGTGTTCACCGCAGGTGTGACCTTCACCGTGTTCGTGGTCGTGGTGGTCGCATTTTGCATCGGGATCGTATTGGAGAGCATCGTTAAGATAAGCCTCCACTGCTTTGTCTGCATCACCCTGAACACCGCCGAACAACTTAATTCCTGCCTGAGCGAGAGCCATCTGTGCACCTCCGCCAATGCCACCGCAGATAAGCACATCTATGTCGAGTGCAGAGAGCATACCTGCAAGTGCTCCGTGTCCGCTTCCGTTTGTATCTACTACTTTTGATGAAAGTATTTTGCCGTTCTCGGTCTCGTATACCTTAAACTGTTTTGTGTGCCCAAAATGTCCGAAGATTTCTCCGTTTTCATAAGTTACTGCAATTTTCATAGTGTTTTGTCTCCTTTTTAAATTTATTTTTTTGGCTGATAAAGCCCTACTGTTTCTTTATTTCTATACTCGTGCTTTTCGTAATAACCGATTAAGTTTTTGTCATCATCACGAAGAGCGACCATATACACATCTTTATTTTCCTCGTCATTGCGATAGGTGTATATGATGTTGTTATCCTTGCTTTCGCGAAACCACGCAACCACTTTATCAATCTGCTCATTTGCTTTTGGCGGATGGCAGTCTTTAATACTTCTGCCTGTCAAGTCTTTGTGATAACGCTCTATTGCTGACGGATTCATATATACAATGATATCATCTATATCGCAAACAACCACAGGGGCAAGGTCTTGATCTAATACACTTTTTAATAATTTATTTAACATTTATTTCTCCATTCCGCAGTCATATGCATTTTTTGATACAACCTCATCATAGTACATCGTGCCATAAAGTCTGTATCCGCCTGCAAAATTGTAGGCGTCAAAGCCGTTTTGCATAAGTATTCTTGTCGCAAGATAGCTCCTTAAACCGCTCTGGCACATCACATATACAGGCTTTGATTTATCAAGCTCTGTAAGTCTTTCACGCAGTTCATCAACGGGAATATTGATAAAGCCCTCTGCATGACCGCGCATATATTCGTAGACGGTTCTTGTATCTAAAAGCGTGACATCGTCTCTTTTTTGAAGAAGAGGAATATCATTATAATAGAACTGCTTTACAATACCATTCTTCACGTTTTCAATGATAAAGCCTGCCATATTCACAGGGTCTTTTGCAGATGAATACGGCGGTGCATAGGAAAGTTCAAGGTCTTTTAGCTTGTCCGCTGTAAGTCCCGCAAAAATTGCCGTAGCAATTACATCAATCCTTTTTTCAACACCCTCATAACCTACCGCTTGTGCACCAAGGATTTTATATGTTTCCTTTTCAAATATAACCTTTAATGTCATAACTGTTGCCCCCGGGTAATATCCCGCGTGAGAAAGGGGCGAAAGAATGACTTTTTCGTAAGCGATATTACTGTTTTTAAGCTGTGTTTCAGTCATTCCTGTTGATGCAACTGTCACATCAAATAGCTTAATAACCGATGCGCCTTGCGTGCCTTTATAAGTGCTGTTAATCCCGCAAATATTATCTGCTGCGATTCGCCCCTGCTTATTGGCAGGGCCTGCTAATGTTATAACTGCCTTATCATTTGAAATAAAGTTTATAACCTCTACCGCATCACCAACTGCATAAATGTCCTCGTCCGAGGTTTGCATATTGTCAGAAACTGAAATTGCACCCTTTACACCCAGGTTAAGACCTGCATCCTTTGCAAGCGTATTTTCAGGCGAAACACCAACAGATACAATGACCATATCGGCAGGTATTTCCTGACAATCGGTAACAACCATATTATTCTCAATGCTTTTTACATTGGCATTTAAAAGAATATTGATGCCCTTTGTCCTTAAATTTGTGTGAACAAATGATGCAATGTCAGAATCTACTGTATTTAAAAGGTGGTCTCCTTTTTGAATGACAGTAACATCTATGCCGCGGTTTTTAAGATTTTCCGCCATCTCAAGTCCTATAAAACCACCGCCGATGATAACTGCCGTCTTAATTGGATAGTTGTCTGTAAACTCACGGATTTTAAGCGTATCTTCTACTGTGCGCAGTGTAAAAATGTTACTGCAATCACCAATGCAAAAATCAGGCATAACAGGCTTTGCACCGGGAGATAAAATGAGTTTGTCGTAGCTTTCTTCAAACACGTTTCCAGCATTCTTATCCAAAACCGTAACAGTTTTTCTTTCGCGGTTTATTTTAGTTACCTCATGGAGCGTTCTTACATCAATTTTAAATCTCGACCAAAATCCTTCGGGAGTCTGCAAAAACAAATCCTCTTTGTCAGCAATTTCTCCTCCGATATAGTAAGGGAGACCGCAATTTGCATAAGAAACATATCCGCTTCGTTCAAAAATGATTATCTCCGAATTTTCATCAAGTCGCCTGATTCTTGCCGCAGCCGTAGCACCGCCTGCAACTCCTCCAATAATAACAACCTTCATTTTTACACCTCCGTTATTTCTTTTAATGCCTTTTTAAACTGGAATGTAAACAGTATTGCCGTAAATGTAACTGCGATAATGTCTGCGACGGGTTCTGCCATATAGACCGCCTGTGTCTTGTCTGCCAAAATGCTTGGCATAATATAGATGAGCGGAAGTAGCAATACGAATTTACGCACAACTGCAACCACAATGGAGTTTGCCGCTTTGCCAAGTGATGTAAATGTCATCTGGCAGGCAATCTGAATGCCAAAGAGACCAAGTCCGCCGAGATAAATTCTCAGCATTGGGGCTGCAAACTGTGCAAGGGATGCGTCCGATGTAAATATCTTGACAAACACTTGCGGAGCTATCATAACCGCCGCCCAGAGTGCTATGGAATATGTTAAACAAGTGATTAAAAGCAGACGGAAGGTTTTCTTAACTCTACCCGCATTTTTAGCCCCAAAATTGTAGCTTGTAATCGGCTGAGCACCCTGTGCAATTCCCTGAAGCGGAAGCATTGCAAACTGCATAACGCTTGTCATAATGGTCATGGCACCGACTGCAATATCTCCGCCATATTTAAGGAGTGAAGAATTAAAGCAAACGGAAATCACGCTTTCGCTTGACTGCATAACAAACGCCGCTGTCCCGAGTGCGATGCAAGGCAGAATGATATCTGCCCGAAGTTTTAAGTTTTCTTTCTTTAGTTTAAGGAGTGTCTTCTTCCCGCAAAGGAAAGAGATAATCCATACACAAGAAAGCATTTGCGAAATAATAGTTGCAAGTGCCACACCCTTTACACCCATACCGAATCCAAAAATGAATATGGGGTCAAGCACAATATTACACACCGCACCGATAATTACCGAAACCATAGATACAGTGGTAAAGCCTTGCGCTGTGATGAATGTGTTCATACCCAAGGTCATCTGCACAAACAAAGTGCCAAGAGCGTAAATGCTCATATAATCGGTTGCATAGCCGATTGTGTTTTCACTTGCACCAAAGGCAAGGAGCAAGTCCTTGTTCCAAATAAGTAAAACTGCGGTCAGGATAACCGACACAACAATCTGCAGACTAAAGCAGTTACCAAGCGTCTTTTCAGCAGATTCAATATCCTTTTCGCCCATAAAGATAGATGCTCTCGGTGAACCGCCTGAACTTACCAATGCCGCAAACGCTGAAACAAGCATGATAATCGGCATACACACACCAACACCGGTAAGTGCTAAACTGCCATCACCCGGCATATGACCTATGTATATGCGGTCAACAATATTGTAAAGCATATTGATAAGCTGTGCCACAACCGTCGGAATAGACAGTCTGAACAAAAGCTTACCGATAGGCTCTGTCGCTAAAAATTCTTTTTTGTCATTCATTTAATATAACACCTTATTTTCTTTTATAATTCATTCAAGCGACTATTTTAATCTATAATAACAAGTAGACTTGCCCGAACCTTCACGCTTTAGCTCTCCTTCGCTTACCATTTTACGAAGTGCCCCTTCAACGGAGCTTATGCTGAGTGACGGACAGAGTTCTCTGATATCCTGTTTGGTAAAGCGCCCCACCTTATTCAGTGATGCCTTTCTTACCATTTCGATTGCAGGAAGTTTTTCTTCTACGATGGAAAATCTGTCTTCAAAGTCTTTATATGCAGCAAGGATAGTACCAAGGATATATTTTATAAACGGTGTTGCATCCTCTAAACCCTCATGCCATCTATCCTGAGATTTGTTAAGGGAATCGTGATATAAATCTTTGCTCTTTGCAATTTTAGCTTCAAGCGAGATATATTTACCAACATAAAATCCGCTTCTGTAAAGTAACAAGGTGGTAAGCAGTCTTGACATTCTTCCATTACCGTCGTTAAAAGGATGAATGCAGAGAAAATCGTGAATGAATGTCGGAATTGCAATCAATGGTTCAAGTTCAAGATTGCCGATAACTTTATTATATTCCTCGCAGATTTTATCAAGCGCCTCTTCAGTTTCATAAGGTGCCAGCGGCGTAAACAGAACTTCTGAATGTCCGTGAGGATAAGTTGCGCTTATATAATTTTGCACACTCTTTGTTTTGCCAGCCATAGGGTTATTCATATGAGTGTACATAATCTTATGGAGCCCGAGTATATAGTTTTTTGAAACAGGAATTGCATCAAAATTCTCGTGGATGATATTAAGAGCATCTCTGTATCCCGCAATTTCTTGTTCATCACGGGTTCTGGGAGTCGTCTTTTCTGCTACAAGTTGTTTAATACGTGTATTTGTTGTAACGATACCTTCGATTGCATTGGAAGACTCTGTGCTTTGTATCTTTGCGATTTCCACAAGCTTTTCAAGCTCTTCCGGGCGCATCTTTAAATAGAAGTCCTGTTTTCCTGCTTCTTTATATATGCCAGCTACGAGACCGAGAAGTTCAGAATCCCATTTATGTTCTTTGATTATCGAATAATTAAACATTCTCATGCCCTTAACCTCCTTTCTTCCCCTTAAATATTATCACATATTAAGGGAATTGTCAATATGTTAAGAAAATTTACCCTTATTTATTGTTTCTTTTTAAGGCAAAGTTATTCAAAACGGCGTTTCCAGAGTCGATTTTGCGTTTTTATAATCAAAAAGAGGACCTATCTTGGTCCTCCAATGTTTTTAGCTCTCATTTATCTTCTTCCCATACCCAACCTGATTTTAATTTAATTATTTCTGCTGAATTATAAATTGAAAAAGAATCATTTTATCGTAAAAAATATGTCGTAAAGACATACCAAAGGCACCCCGATTGGAGTGCCTTTGGTGGTTAGTTTTGCGTTGATATTAAATTCGCTTTAACAAATCTGTAAAATATTGTTGCAGCTTCAGCTCTTGTTGCATTGTCAAGCGGATTTAATGTGCTTTCTGTTTTACCATTAATCAAGCCAATTCCGTTTGCCCACTGCAAAGAAGCCTTTGCATAATCGGAAATGCTGTCAGAATCATCATAAGAAAGAATATTTGTATTTTCTCCTGATTCCACATCATCGCCCTTATACATTGCGTAACGATGCATAATCGTTGCTATCTGTTCACGGGTAATATCAATATCCGGTGCAAATTCATTCTCTGTTACGCCGTTTACAATGCCGTTCTGCTTTGCCCACAAAACTGCTTTTTCATACCATGCATTATCTTCTATATCCTCAAAGCTATTTGTTGCATCTACTTCGGGTTCACCTTCTGCACGGTAAAGCATTGTAACAAGCATAGCTCTTGTCAAATGCGCATCCGGAGCAAATTTGTCTTCGCCAATACCTTTCATAATACCAAGCGCACTGACAAAATCTACAGATTTTGCTGCCCAATGATT
Organism: Oscillospiraceae bacterium; assembly: GCA_015065085.1. NCBI lineage: Bacteria > Bacillati > Bacillota > Clostridia > Eubacteriales > Oscillospiraceae > Oscillospiraceae bacterium. The sequence continues at coordinate 5,809 of SVQW01000002.1, forward strand.
ATTATTATGAACATCTGTATAGAGTGCTCTTTCACTCTGTATTACCGAAATCTTAACATTACCGTTTGCTGTAACGGCTATACCCTCATCGCTTTCTATAAATTCATCGGTATATGTTGTTCTTCCGTTTTCGTCGGTGAAAGATACTACAACAATATCCTCGGTGGGTTCTATCGGCAAAACAACATCCTTTTCAGAATTTGCTTTAACTTCGGCAGTAACAGTACCGTCTTTTTCGCTTTTAACAGTTACAACATCACCATCAGGATAAGTTGTAACTTCGGTTACTGTTCCTGTCTTTTTATCTGTTGTTGTTTTGGTTGTAGAACCATCCTCGTTCTTTTCGGTTTTTGTAAAAATGAAACTACCTGATGAACCACCCGACGAACCTGATGACAACACGTTTACATTAATAACATCAGAAATGCCGCTTTCAGTATAGTGAGCTGTAATCTGAGTGCTTCCAACTCCTACACCTGTAACAACACCATTTTCATCAACAGTTGCCACTTCATCATCAGCAGACGAATATGTTACCTGCCCTGCAAGACTGTTCCACGGTGCCGCAACACTGGTAAGAGTACTTGTTTTTCCTGCCGCCAAATCAAAGGTTTCTTTACCACCGTTTATCTCGGCAACAACGGGTTTAAGCGGTATGTAATCTCCAATGGCGGTTACTGTATTGTCCTCACCGAAATCAGCAGTAGCTTTGACAATCATAACTCCTAAATTGCTGAAATACTCGTTCTTAAGTTCAATGGAAGCCGCTATGTCAACCGTCTCGCCCGGATTAAGAGCCTTTAATTTTGCCGTTGCAATCACATTATCATTTTCATCACAGATATTTACATCTGTTTCAGTTGATGCTGTGTTACCGCTGTTTGTTGCGGTTGTACTTACGATAAGCTGACCGTCATCCGCAAGTGCAAATTCCAGAGAATCCATTGTCACGCGTGGAGCACCCGAAAGTTCGCACTCAACTGTTTGAGGTCTTGCCTGAACAACTCCGCTGGCTTCGCTTACTGTTACTTTGATTATTGTGCCATCGACATTTTCGGGAACAGTCCAGGAAATGTTGTATGGTTCACTCTCGTTCGTATCAAGATATGTGCTGACAGTTTCTTCAAACAACACTTCTTCTGTGCCATTCTTTTCTGCCACAACTTTGAGATTATAATCCTTGAGCGTGTAAAGTCCGCGATTTTCAACATCAAATCCGATATTTACAATGCTTCCGGGCACCGAATCTCCACTAACGGATATATCATTATATTTGATATTGGCAGAACCCATAGGCTCAAAATCAATTTCTACAAGCTTGTTCGGAGTATATTCTACTACACCGTCGTCATTTATAGACTGTCTGTAGAAGTTTGATACAAGGCTTATCTTATTATCCTCGGTCATGAACATATCAAATTCATCTATAACCGCATCGTAATCTGTAATGGCAACAGCATCGGTAAAGCCCCATTCGCCCACGTTTGCATCAGCTTCGGCATAAACGTCTGTGCCAAGGCCGTCGTCTTCTTCGCCAATATAGCGTTTGTACCTTATACCATAAAGTTCCATACCTGTCTTTTCAGGATTTTCGTTCATCTTTGTAAAGAAGATATAAATATCGTTTCCGTTTGAAACAAGTTTATATTCTTCAATGGATAAATTATCCGTTTCACCAGTGGTTATGCTTGTACCGGAGATTCGGAATGTTCCGTTATACAGGTCATTGTATATAGAGTCATCATATACGAGATGGCCATGACAATCAGATTCCGTGGCAGGACTAAATGATTCCTCGGTGTGCATTTCAAGTTCTTTGGCTTTCTTTTTATACCATGCAGCATCATTCTCGTTGCTATCTGCATAAACGCTTCCTATGGCATCATTCATAAACAGTGCTGATACAAGGTCGGAAACATCAAGAAGCTGAATCTCTCTTGTGTCTTTGAGCCATGAAAGGAATATTTCGTCACCGAGTTTTGTAAGCCTCGGAACAGATACAGTAACACCTGAACTAATTTTAATCGGATAGTACTCCTTGCCATTTGTTGCGTCTCTTATTGAGAGGTAAAGTTCTCTGTCAGATGCCGTATCAATCTTACCGTCGGTATCTACTGTATATGTGGCAAGTGTGTATGTATTATCTCCGATTTTGCTTGTCAATGTGTTATAGTCCATTGTGAGCGGATCGTCGATTGCAGGATGCTTTATATCGACAAAAGCTCTCGGAATAACTTCTTTTGCCGCCATATCATATCCAACTGTTACCATAGTGCTGTAAAGTCCCGTCACATCAAGGATATCCTCGTCCTTGGTGACCGATTCAATATCACGTGCCATGTATGACACATATATTTTGTCATCGACCATACTTACCTGAGGAGCAAGATTAAAGTATTCATCCGAAACAAAATTAAGCTCGTCACTCATTGTGCCGCTTTCAAGATTATAGATTGCACCGCTTATACCAAGGGTATTGAGCTTGTCTTTAAGGGAATCTTCCGATGTAAGCTCTCTTGCGGAATCAGCCCATACGATGCCGATGTTCTCTTTGTTTGTTCCAAACACAATATCCGGCATAGTATCAAAAGTACCGTCATCTGCAACAGGAACCGGCTCTGCCCAATTTCCGTTTTCATCACAGATTGAATAGAACAGACACATATCATTTGCGGGAAGCTCGGAATCCGTTCCTCTGTTTGCTATGAATACAACAAACTTTCTACCGTCACCCAAATCAAGAATTTGGGGGCGAGTTCTATCTGCAGCATCGTTTAGAAGGGTTTGCATATTCACAGCTTCAGGCATACCTCTTAGCATTTTCATTCCAAAGGTGGACATATCATCCGTTCCTGCACCATAATCCGATGTTGATGTGCCGTCATTATTATTAATTTCTGTGGTATCACGAGCAGCAGACCTCAGACTCAACGGTACGCTTATCTTATCATTAAGGAATGAAACATGGATAGCGTTTTTTAAACTACCGACTCCCTGTGTGAATTTAGCAATGTTTATATCGATTGAGCCAAAAAACAAATCGAATCCGATACCGCCTCCTGCAGTCCATAAAAAACCCTCTCTTGCACCGGTTTCGAACTGCAGACCCAGATCAACAAAGCCTCTTGTACTGAAAACACCGTTCATACCGGCACCGGCCTGAAGCTTGCCCTTGATAACCATATCAGTTAAAGTCTCCCAGTCAGTTCCTTCAGCAGCATCATCAATAATGCTCTTTATGTTGCCGCTGTATGATTCAAAATCTGTACTGCTGAGCATACCGTCTTTGGTCCATGAGTTTGTTAAGTTAACCTGGATTGTTGTTGTAATGTTAATAAAAGTAGGAACAGAACCCAAAAGGAAATACTTGGTAGATACTACGGTTGCTGTAGCACCTACTGCGAAAGATGTACGGAAATGTTTGAATTCCTGCGTTTCAGGGTTGAGGATATAATCTAAAGTAAAACATATAATTGCGGATATAGTACCCAAACTTTTATCCAATGCCGTAGCAGCATCTTTTGCCTGCTTTGAATAATCAGCGTGAATCTTCTTATATTGTTCTATCGTCCTTGTAATGTCAGTAAGCTGCGCCACGCTATTGTCAACATCCTTTTCATTTCCTTGAGCATGTGCCAGATTAATAATTTGTTGCAAAGTTCGTAACGAATTATCATAGTCATCTTTAGAGGACTTTTCTAGCAAATTTGTAGTATGCGCCTTGTCTACAGCACCCTTAAAGTCTTTATATCCCTTTAATTTCTGCGCTGTTGTCATCGAAGGCGTATTTGTCCAGGAGCCTGCTGCATTTACCGCAAATGTTAATCCCGTTCCGTCTGCCCATTTTGTTTTTTCAATCTTCAAAAGTTTGGAGTTGGCAGATGGACTGGCTTTTCCGATAAGAGGAATATCTACTGTTGTAATATCATCTAAACTATATTCCTTTGGAGCGATAACCGCATTTTCAACATAGAAGACTATTCCGGTATCCACCTTTGGATATACGATTGCCTCTGATGCCTCTGTTCCGTCAATTGTTTCTTCGTCAACAAGGTATACACTTACACGGTCGCCGTTATATGCTACTTCGGGAAGTGCGTCAATCTTGCATGAATAAACATTTGAACCGGTCATTTCGGGATATGCATCATAGGATGACACAATACCGTTTGTGGTGCGAATCTGGAATACCGCTTTCTTTATCTTTCTGCCATTGGAATTTACAACGGCACGGATTGTAAGATTATCGTCAAAAACACGGATAGAGTTTTCTCTTAAATCTATCTGCTCGTTGTTTGTGCTCTTGTCATAATAATAAGATATTCCACCTTCGGGGATATAAGGGAGATTTGGTGAATACTGCAGACAGAATTCCTCTGCGCCTACAGTTACTTCCTTACCATTCGTACCTTTTGCGGGGAGCTTTACGTTTATGATATCCTCGGTATTTGTTCCGTTAGTAACCAAAAGGTTTATATATACATTCTTAAAGCCCTGAATTGCATCAAATTCAAAGCTTCCGTTTTCGTCAGTAATATCAATGGCAGTATCAACAACGGTAACAGTTTCCTTAACGCCATTTACTGATGTTTGTTCGATTTCCCTTTCGCCACTACCCATGATTACACTGTAGCCCTGAGCGCCCTCTTTGGAAAATTCAAGTCCGTTTGACAAAATCGGCTTGTAGGATGTCTTTACAGAGCCTTTAATTTTGTATTTTCCAACATTAGCTGCCTTAGCTTGATAAGCTGCAAGGTTTATCACATTGTCGCCGGGCATAGAGCGAGCCTTGAAGTAGTACCTGTTTGTTATATACTTATTGCCCGTCATTTTGTCAGTTATATACGGGAAATATGTGAAACTTTTGTTAGACCGATTATTCTTCCATATAACATCAAGATAATAAATTTTTCCAACCTCGGGCGTCATCTGCTCAAGCACGGTTTCCTTTTCAGGATGAAGCTTCAGGATTGTTTTACCTGCAAATTCAGGATAAGGCGCAAGCTCTTCCTCTGTGAAAACGTTGTTTCCAATTTCAAAATATTTCATAGCACCTTCAGATCTGGTAATCTCAATACAGTTGTTGATTTGAGAAATTACAGGTCTTATGGTGTATTTATTTCCGGGTAGCAGTACAAGTGTTTTTGTATCACGGATGGTGTTGAACACACCGTCATTTACCGAAACCTCGTAGCCTTCCGCCTTATAGGAATCATCATACGGCTCACCTGTAAGATCAAGTGAATCACCTGCATGGAAGCGATGCTCTCCAAGGGAAAGTTCCCGCCACTTAAAGCCGCCGAGAACAACATTCATGTCTGTTCCCTCAGTATATGGCTTTACAACGGTAACATCCACATCATAATAATCTACAATCGGCGTAAATTTAAGTTCCTGATGGTATGCTTTTCCACCGTCACTGATAACTCCCGGTGTCTTGTCCTGAGAGTTTTTCTCGTTCTGTACCGATTCTATCCATGCAGAAAAATACTTGTCTATCGGTATTGTATCAAGGTTGCTGTTTACCTTTTTCTTGACAGATTCCACAGCAGCACTTGTAAATGACAAAGATGTAGTACTTGCATTGGCTTTCACCTTAGAATCAAGGAAGCTAAAATAATCAGCAGGATAGCTCTTGTTGATGTAAGCCGAAGATGACCCTATACGGATTGTATACCCCGTTATTTTACCGAATTTTCCGTTTACACCATTTACACGGTTATCGCTGACACTGAACACAAGATTGGATTTTTTCTCATCATCATTGATGAAAATATCCATATTTTCTCTGTTTCCGAGTATCTGCGCTCCGCAGTTTACATTTACCTGAGCAGGGATATAGCCGGTAGTTACAGCTTCCCCTGTTTCTGAATTAACACCGGTAATAAACTGCTTTTCGGTAGGATATGTAACACTTATGCGATACTTCTTATAAAACGCCGCAACACCGTAGAATTTGGTTCTGATTTTAGGCGTTCTGCCCGTATACTTATCCACCGCAGCAACCTTTACGCACATAGCGTTAAGAACATCTTTAATCTGAACGGCAGAATCCATACTTGTTTCTTTTGAAAATTTGCCTGTTCTTACACCAGTACCAATTAAACCTTGTTCAAGGGCCTTTTTATTTAAAGCTCTGTCATAAACATCCATTGAGGATAACTGGCTGTCACTCACAATGACATTACCGAAGGTTCTGTCTTGCTCCCAATGCGGGATAAGATACTGATAGTACGGACCTTCTATTTTTGTAGTAGCATCAACGTTACTGTATGTATACATACTACCGGTTCTTTTTGTGTAAGAATGGTAATACTCCAACTGACCGTTACCGGTGGCGAAATCACCTTCGGTGATCGGCTCTGAATAGAAGGAATTATAATTACCCTTATTGGAAGGCTTGGTGCCGGTACTGTTATCTCTGCTGTAGTTAAATATTCCACCTTTACTGTCAGGAGCAGAGAAATAGTACTTACCTACCAAAAGATGAGGATCATAGCCGGTATCATATATTTCTCCGACTATATCGCCGGATTTGTATTTTACTGTATATGTTTTGTCTTTAACCGTAATGGAGAATTCAAGTCCATCATTAACGGCTGCAAAAAGAGCAATACCTGCACCTTCGTCAATCTTGGCGGTAGCCTGACTTAAAGCACCTGCTTCACAACCTGTAAAATCTGAAAGTGTGAGCTTGAAATCGCCTTTTCCGCCAACAATAATATCTACTGTTTTTTCTTTTTCATAGGGTGCAAAAACAATCTCACCATATATACTTTCATAGTGTACATCTGCAATCGCACTGCCGTCTGTTGTCTCTAATATACATGTTGCAGGCGAATACTCTGCACCGTTTCTTTTTACGGTTACACTTACCATTCCGTCCTTTGATTTGTATTCATCCGACGAAAAGGTTACCTTGGGAAGCACCACAGGTTCATCATCTGTGATGATTACATTTGTTGATGTCACCTGAGAAAGCTCGGCTCCAATCGCTTCGGTCATAAGAAGAGTGAAATATTCTTCACCTTCTGAAATGCCGTCATCCATAATACGTATATTAACATATTTAACTTCCTCACCAGGGGCAAAGGTTAAAACAGTTTCGGATGAATAATTTACATATTCAAATATATCGCCAAGCAGTTCATCCCTGACAATATCGCCAAGTTCGTTATACACTTCTGTTTTCTGAACCTCTCTGGTGGGTTTTCCTGTCTGTGCCTCTTTTTCTAAAGCAAGTTTGCTTTTGCCCGAGGTTTCTTCAACTTCAATTTCAGGCACAACCGCAAAATATTCCTTGCTTTCATCAGGAGTTTCTTCTGTATTATCAGTTTCTGTTTCGACTTCGGTGTTAACAGTTTCATCAGCTGTTTCTTCTTCGACTTCAGCATCCGGAGAATCGGGATCGTCGTCTGTCAGCACATCGCTGTTTTCTTCGATTGTTTCTCCAATTTGCTGACTGCCTTCCTCTATTTCGTTCAGAGCGGAGTCATCTATGATTGACTCCTCGCCGGTCATTGCCAGTTCAATAAGAGTTTTGTCTCTCTCTATGATTTCTATACTATCGCCTATAATACTGTAATCCTTATTATAAAGTGCTGAAAAATCAAGAGTTCTGAGCACTACTGATGCTTCCTGCGAAACATCACCGCTTCTTAAAATCGGAAATGCATATACTTTGTCATTTTCGTCAAACACCGGTCCCGGTACACCAAAGTAAATAATATTGCCATCAAATTCCTGCCGTGTAATACCTATTGTTTCGTATGGAACCTCGCTATTCGCAAAAGCAGGTGCACTTGTGGACAGCAACATGCTCAGAACCAAGACCAGTGCAACCAGTGGCCTGGATTTAAACATATATATCACCTCAATTACTTATTTTTAAATGCTTCTATTCTTACCTTGGCATTTTCACGCAAATTCATATAATAGAAACCGTAATCATAACCGTGATAGCTTTCGGGTCCAAAAAGTGCATGTGCAGCTTCAGGAATTGCATACACTGCAGAATCGGCAGTTTCACAAACTACAACACCACGCTCTAAATCAATCTTTGCATCAGCAAGATTCTTTTCGATTTCTCCGTCTATATTAAGTGAACCGAGGTTTTCTTCTTTAGATGCATATGTATCATCTTTTTTCCAGTTAATCGGGTTAATGGAAATAGCGCCATCAGTTACAACCGCATTGTGCTGATCCTTGTTTGCAGGACCTTCTGTATTGTATGAAATGATAACTCCTGTATCGTCAGCACCTTCTGCAAACTTAAGGTGCGGGTTTGCTGCAAGATATTTGTCGGTTACGGAGTATCCAATTACATATGCTGCAATCATATTTTTGTAGTGCTCAGGATGTTCTTTCATGTAGTCAGAAAGAATCATAGTCAAAATCTGAGAACCCTGAGAATGTCCCGCAAGAATGAAGGGTTTGCCGTTGTTATAGTTTTCAAAGTAGTAATCAAGTGCAGCGGACGGATCCTGTGATGCGGAATAACGGAGCAGATCGTCAGCTTCTTCATCACTGAGAGTGAGTGCATAGGCTGCATTTACCTGTCTGTAAAAAGGTGCATAGATATTGCAATCCTCTATAAATACCGAAGCCTGATTTTTAAGTTCTCTCTGTGCTCCGCTACGCATAGATTCATCTGTAATATCTGCTACATCAGGAGCATCGTCAGATACCTTTGAAAAGGTTGTTGGATAAAAATATACAACGTCAACATCCTTGCCTGTGTCTTCTGCACTAAGCCAGTTATCTGCATTGGCATAGTCTATTTTTGTTTCCCACTTTTCGCCGCCGTTAGTCTTTGCAATGACTGCCGGAACATTACTTACTTCAGTTTCTGCATTTGTATCAGTATTGTTTACCGTGCATCCTGTAAGCAATGCCATTACCATAGCAAAAATTAAAATGGTTTGAAAGATTCTTTTACTTTTCATAAAATTTCCTCCTAAAATACACTTTTAATTAAAATATACACTTTAATTTTACCAAATTTATATAATAAATAGATAGCGTTGTCGTAATTTGTATGTTTTCTGTCGTAATTTGTAAAAAAACTCTCTTGACAAAGCAAGAGAGTTTTATGAATTGATTAAATTTTTACCTATGCATCCATGATAACGATACACTCAAACTGTCCCGCGCCCGCCACAAATCGACAGTTACCATTATGTTTTTCAACCACAGAACATATACTTTTGATGCCTGTGCTTCGCATTTGCTCGGGCATATCATCAAAGTCAAGGTCTAAATCACAGGAATTTGAACATTTAAGAACGATTTTCTTCCCCTTGTGGAATATATCAAGTTTTATATATCTTCCGTTTTTAGGTGCCAGTTCCGCACCGTTCAAAGCATTTTCGATGACATTTGCAAACACCGTAACAATATCAGGAGGAGCAATGCCAAGTGTTTTGCGTGTTGATGCCTGCACCTCGAAATCTATACCTTTATTTTTTGCTTTTTCCTGATAAACACCCAAAATACTGTTGATTGTATGGTTTTCGCAAAATGTTTTTGGTGCATAAGAAGCAGTTTGTTCCATGTATTGTTTAATGTAGTCAATTATTCTTTCCGTTTCTCCGGCAGAAGCATAAGACATAAGTGCATCATAGTGATGATGCATATCATGCTTAAACTGCCTTGCATATTCGATTTCCTTTTCCTGTGCCTCCACCTGCAAAATAAGTAGTTCAGAGTGGAGCTGTCTGCGTCGTTCCTTTTCGTGGTTTACCGCATCCTGCAAACTTGCAAACAACGCTACATACACCACAAAGAAGGATACAACTGTAAGCATAAAATAGATAAACTGTGCGTTTGAAAGTGCAAGCTCATCCGGTAAGTATATGGACTGTGCCGCAATCATAATAAAGAAAGCTATTACAATGGCATAATATTTTGCCCATCCACCATTTATATATGCACTAAATCGCTTAAACTTGGGCAAAAGCACATAGTAAAGTAAAAGCTGAAGCACAACCATAGTCAGAATTACGAATGTGATTTTAGCTGCAAGTGGTATTTGCCTTGCCGCTACATAAGTAACCATTGTAGAAAAGCAGGTGTATATACATACATAACTTAAAAACAGAAAGCCTTTTACCGACGGCTTTCCCTTCGTTGTGAAAAAGAACAAAACACCGTTAAGCACAATCGAGATAATGAAATTCTCACGGGGATGCTGTGCCGGCAAACCTAAAAACACAATACTGAATACAAGCCATATAAGTGCAGTTAGAACTCTGTTAAAGCGTGGCTTCGCAAGAAAAAGCGACATTCCAACGTGAGAAAGTACAGATAAAACCAAAAGTAGAATTTCAACAACGCCTATCTCTCTCATATCCGCTTACCTCCTCCCGAAATAATCAAAATATGCAGTCTGCAAGCCCTTGAACGCAGTCCTCGGAATAACTAAATTATCGCCGCTTGTCAACGCTGCAGAATTTGATGACAGTTTATCAATATAATCAAGGTTTATGATATATGTTTTTCCGCATTGATAGAAGCATCCGAAAGGAGAGAGTTTATCTGCAAGCTCGGTTGCAGAAATTCTGACAGAAAGTTTTTCACCATTTAACAGTGATATTATCTGATAATGGTCGTTTGATTCGCTCCACACAATATTGTAAACAAGAATGGTTTTATATCCGCCCTCAATTTTTAGCTTTATGGTTTTTGGTGAATTGATGTTAATAGCCGCAAGTGCTTTATCTACACCTTTGAAGAATTCTTCTTTTGTGTAAGGTTTTACGATATAGTGTGTTGCGTTCACACCAAACGCCTGTACCGCGTAATCGGAATATGAAGTTAAAAACACTATCGGACTTTCAATGCGCTTTGCACGAAGCTCCGTTGCCAAACTCATACCCGTGATACCCGGCATACAAACATCAAGCAAATAAATATCATATTCCACAGTTTCATCAAGCAAATCCGATGGATTTGAAAATTCAGTTATATCAAAAGGAACATCCTTTTCTGCTCCGTACTGGGTAATCAGATTTTTTGCAGTATCCAAATATTCTTTTTGGTCGTCGCAGATTGCTATTTTAATCATTTCGCATTCACCTTACTTTCCCATTGAGTTCACCTTAAAGCTTTTCTTTTAAGCATCATGGTAAACAGGTCTAATTTAAGTGCTCCATTAGAACGGAAGTTCTTTGCCTTGTTTCTGCCATTCGCGGAATTCTGCAGTTGCACAGAAGATTACATCGCCTGATGAATTTATTGCAGTTTCAAGCGAATCCTGAATAACACCGATTATAAAGCCTACTCCGACTACCTGCATTGCAATATCCTGACCTACACCAAGAAGCGAACATGCCATCGGGATAAGAAGAAGTGAGCCACCTGCAACACCTGATGCACCGCAAGCACCCAGCGTTGCCACAAAACTTAATAGTATTGCAAGAAAAATATTTACCTCTATACCCTGTGAAAAAGCTGCAGCAAGAGACATAACAGTGATAGTGATTGCAGCACCATCCATATTAATAGTAGCACCAAGAGGAATGGAAACACTGTAATATTCTTTGTCGAGTCCAAGTTTTTCACATAAGTTCATATTTACCGGAATATTTGCAGCAGAACTTCTTGTAAAGAATGCTGTTACACCAGATTCCTTGAAACACTTAAATACGAGAGGGTATGGGTTTTTCTTTAATGCCAAAGCAACAATCAAGGGATCAATCACAAGTGCCATCAAAATCATACATCCTACAAGAACTGCAAGAACTTTTCCATAATCAGTGAAAATTTCAAGGCCGTATTCACTTACAGAACTATATACAAGCCCCATAATACCAAAGGGTGCAAGTTGGATTACCCATGCTACCGACCTTGATACAGCATTTGAAATATCAGTAAGTACTTCTTTTGTCTTTTCGCCGGCAACAATTCGAAGTGCAAGACCAAGAATGATAGACCAAGTGAGAATTCCCACATAGTTTGCGTTGATAAGTGCACTTACAGGATTCATAACCATATTTCCCATAAGTGTGCGGAAGACTTCGCCAAGTCCTGTCGGAGCGGTCTGCTCTACAGCCTGAGCAAGAGGGATTGTTGTGCGGAAAATAAAACTTAAAACAACTGCAATTACTGCAGCAAGGAAAGTACTTAGCATATAGAAAAATATTACAGATTTAAATCTGTTTCCTATGCCCTTGCCCGCACTTGCCAAAGATGCCACTACAAGTACAAATACAAGTATTGGTGCGATTGCTTTAAGTGCACCGACAAAAATATCGCCAAAAACAGTTACAAAACCTGCTTCAGGAACCCAAAGCCCAAGGCATATACCTATAACAAGGCCTATCGCAATCCTCAAAATTAATGGGGTTTTTGTGTAAAAACCAAAAAACTTTTTCATACTTTTTCCTCCGTATAAATTCCATAAAAATATATTAATTAAAATCATTATCTATATACAGCAAATATATCACATAGTGTTGTCACAACAACATCTCCAAAGCCATAAAATAATTCACTAAAATATATTTCATTATAACAGAAAAAAGTGATTTTGTAAATATGTATAATGTTTTTTATTCTAATTGAGAGTTTTAATTTTCCCATCGAATAGCTTCCTACGAATTTATTGCCATTGATATTTTTTTGCAAAACAAAATGCAATACCCGTTCGTAATTATAATTTATATACTCAAAAATATAAATCAAACAAACAAGTATTGCATTTCACTTTACAATTGAGGACATATATTAGATTGTTCATTTGCAACAATGACGTGTAATTCTTCTTTGTTCACAGTATGTAGCCTCATCTACAAATTCTTATTTGTCAAACTGTTCAACATATCAGGATTTATCTGTCTGCTATAAAATCTATTCCTGCTTTTCTTGCCTGACTACACAGGTCTTTTGTTTGCAATTTGTATTCTTTACCGTCCTTAATAAAATTAGTTCCGCATTGTCTGAACTCAAAGGATACATTTTTGTGAATACATTGCTCTCTGATATCAAGTGCCCAATCATAATCAAAAGGTCGTGCATATTTATCCGACTCTCCGCCGACAACTACAAGCTCAATACCATCAAGATACGGTTCAATATGTATTTTTTCAAGCAGCGGTTGTGCAGTAATGCATTTATGTTTTATTGGTAATGATCGAAAAACAGATAGCTTTTTCTCAGCATTTTTTTGGTTTTCTATGGTACAGCACACAACAACATTCTCATATCCATCGCCCCAATCGTCAGGAACACAATCAGAGAATCTTTCTATTCGTTTAGTGAGAAAAAGAAAGGTACAATCTTGTCGCTCTTTTATCATATCCCAGCACTCTTTGCGCCATACGTCTGCTTCTTCTATCAGAAAATCTGTTGAAAAGCAAAGATAAACTATCCCTGCTTTCATTTTGTAGTTTCCGCTTTTTAACCGTTCAACAGGTTTGTAAAAATCTTTTGTTTTTACAATGTCGTTTGTGTTAACACCACGTTTTGCATCGCCTTTGTGTATATAGCAATGCAGACAACCTTCACTGCATTTTTTGCAACCTCGCCATGGATTCCACATAGCCATAATAAATACTTCTCCAAATTCTTATTTATCTTTTCTTATAAATCACAAGTTCGGGATCAGCACAGTTTTCTCCGTACTCGGCTACAAGCAAAAAATCCATGCCTGCTACCAAGCCAAAGCACTTTATAAGTTCGCCATCGTTAAATTCACACTCAACCTGATTGCAGAGGTAAATTTCTTTATCATCAAGCAATTTTACCTCATAACCGCTTGGCATAGGGTATGCTATATTTACATAAGAACCGTTTATTGGATACAAATCTTCTATTTTAGGCATACCAGGAACACTAAGATTGTTAAACTCGCCAATCAAAGTCTGTTTTAGTTCGTTATATTTTTCTATTCCACCTAATTTTATGTACTTGTAAATAAAACACTCTTTTCCAAAGGGACAACCTTTTGATTCGGCACAACCTTTACAATTATTACTTGTTCCAAATCCACAATCGGCACAATTAGCACCACAAATTGATTTATTCATTTTTATCCTCCGATTTTTTAAACATTCTTTCAAGCTCAGGACCGGTATATTCACGATTTAGTCTGTCTGCATGGATTTCACTTTCTACCGGATACCAATCCTCATAAATTTTATCTGAACTTTCTGCAAATTTATTAAGCTTATAACACTGAACAAGAAAATATGCACCGCAATTTTTGCATCGCACAATCTTTCTATACCCATCCTTACCATCATCCCAACGGTACAAAAACCACCTTATACTTCCATCAGGATTTTTAGGCTTTGGCTCGTATTTTTTTATCAGTTCAAATTCTTCATTCTCACAGCATTTCATTTCTTTTTCCTCGGCATTGGCAGTTCATCATACATAGCTTTGAAAAGCTCTGTCAAGAAAGCTTTGTCATCGACATTCTCAACCAGTAACATATCCTTTGCACCGTCATAGGGCGGTTCCATTTTTGCATCGGGTAACATTTTAACAGCTGACTGAACAGGCTTTACCAAAAGTCTGTTATCGCAAAGATACGCCGAAATCTTGCCATTATAATAAATAATATATTCGCTCATCATCTGTTTTGCAGTAATACCATCAAGTCCCGATAATTGGTCTAATATAAAGTTCAGGTATTCTTTTCTTGTCGCCATATCAATTACAATCCTTTACTTTCAAGAATTTTTTCAAACTTCTTTTCTGACAATATTTCGTGTGTTACAAGCTCTCCGTCATAAAAAAGTGAATATGTTGTAAATGGTGAAGGAGCATTTTGCGCTTTTTCTTTTGTATCAATATGTATTACCTGAAAATCTGCTCCACGTTCTTTCGCCATACTTTCGATTATAGGCACATATTTAGCTGTAAAAGGACATTGATTTGTGTAATACAAAGCAAAGCCTTTCGGAATATTTTCATGAGTGTGTACCGACTTTTTAAAGCATGGCTTATCAGAGCTTTTGTCAAAAGGCAAATACATTAGCTCAAAATACGGACTTGCTGTATCAACTGCTTCAAAGCCTTTATATTTCATATATTTCGGATCAGAAAGAAAGCCCATTTTCTTTTTGGAAGACAGAATTACAAGACCTTTTTTACCTTTTTCTTTAGCATCCTCTATGCACTTATCCAAAAGCAATGTAGAATATCCGTGCCCCCTAAACTGTCCCGATACCCACAAGCAATTGATATACATATATCCGTCTGCTTCGATTGGTGCCCATGCAAACTCTGCAGGTATATATTCAATAAAGCATTTGCCTCTGACATCACATTTTAAGAATACAAGTCCTTCGTCAAGTCTTTCTTTTAACCAATTCTTTTTTGACATAACCTGAATGTCTTTGTTATTTGCAATAGCACAACAGATGTGTTCATTTTCTATATTTTCATGTGTCAGTTTTACGAAATCCATAATATATTACCTCATACATCCATTCACAAATTTTAGCGGTACATCCATTCGCTTTGCAACCTGCTCCGGTGTCATTCCGCTATCTAAAAAACGTTTGCAAACAGTTTTCATATTTTCTCCAACCTCGATAATATGCATATCAGGATCATAGAATCGAACCACACGCTGTCCCCATGAGTGTTCTTTAATTCCATGAACATATTTTATATCAAACGTCTCTAACTTTTGGGCAAAACTATCAAAATCATCTTCTTCAAAATATACTTCAAAGCTGTTACTGCCAAAAAATATATTTTTATTATCAATAAATTCTTTAAAACTTTCTTTTGTTTGCAAACACAGACCTCCTGTAAGTGTTACATTTGCACCAAAATCCATAATTTTACGAAGTCCTAAAACATTTTTATAAAACTCAACCGATTTATCTATATCAGTTACAACTAACAACGGATTTTTTAATTTCATTTTATATCTGCGCCTCCGAATATGCAAAAGCCGTTAATTGTGAGTGTTACACCATCTTTATCGACAGATTTTATCGTTCTTTTATCGCTTATTCCGCCAAACAGACAGAAAGTATTGACTTTTACATTTACATTTTCAGGAACAATAATGTCAGCACCGCCAAAGGCACAGAAAAGGTCAAGCTGACTTCCATCCTTTATTTTAGCATCTGTTAGATTGCATTTTGCACCGCCGAAAACTGCTCCGATTTTTGCTACCGTAATTTCTTCGTCAGCATAATCAAAGTTTTGTGAGCTGAATGCTGCCATACTTTCCTTTTGTCCTTTTTCCGCATTCTCAATCTCCTTTTGGGGAGAAGCTGATTTCACAATCAACTTAATACCCAGCATAATGATAATAATCGGAACAATTATTTTCCATATCATATCGTACTCAAATACATTCTGTGCTGCTAAAAGAAGGAGCACACCCACTGAAAGACCTATAAAATTGCCAAATTTATCTTTGCTTGTGAAAAGTCCATTCAGACATGGAATAATGATAAATAATGTCCACCATCCATCAAGAGAAATGTTAACATCTGCTATTCCAAAGGCACCTAAAATATAGACGACACCACACGCAATTAAAATTGCTCCCATAATAATTCTTGTTACGTTTTTCATTATCTCTTACCTCCGTTTTTTTCTGGTTTGTTTGTGTTTACTTTCTTTAAATCTGATTTCATCATCATAACAGCTCCGGTAAATTCACAAGTCAGCATATCCGAAATCTGTTCTTCTGTATACTCATATACTTTCATTGCAGACAGAGTTGCAAGTCCAAATGTAAATATCCACACCTGTTCAAAAAGCA
Source organism: Oscillospiraceae bacterium (assembly GCA_015065085.1). Classification (NCBI taxonomy): domain Bacteria; kingdom Bacillati; phylum Bacillota; class Clostridia; order Eubacteriales; family Oscillospiraceae; species Oscillospiraceae bacterium. Next base: position 22,544 of record SVQW01000002.1, read on the forward strand.
TTCTTGCCTGCTCAGCACCTAACCCATAGTCTTTTGAAATTACATCTATGCAGGTATCCTCAACAGTTTTGAGACCTTGTACTGCTTCGGGATTTTTGTGCATAAACAAAAATTCAAACAGTTTTGGCTCGATGGTAGCAAAAGAAATAATCTGCATACCCACTTGCTTAAACGCAGGTGTGTAATCGGTAAAATTCTTTGAATACTCCTTAAACATTTCAACACCTGCATCTGTTACGGCATTTTTCAAATCATCCATATTTTCAAACGCCGTAAAAATGGGTCTTGATGAAGTACCAAGTTTTGCTCCTAAATCTCTTGCGGTCAGGGAGTTCTCACCTTGCTCTCTTACCATATCAAGCGCAACCTTTACAACCTCTTCCTTAGTATATTTTGGTTTTGGGGGCATTTCCATCATCCTTTCAAAGTCGTTATGCAACAATCGTTGTGCAACATTTGTTTTATTATAACTCATATTCTTTTGCTTGTCAATATCTATTAACAAAAACAGCCGATGAAAACGCATCGGCTGTCGGTGTTTTTATAGGTTTATTTTTCTATCTCATACGGCCAATCAATGATTCCGCCGAACTCTTTTACATTGGTGTAGCCGAGTTTTGCAAGGCTTTCGGCTGCAATTTTGCTTCGTCTGCCCGAACGGCAATATACTAAAATCAGCTTGTCCTTATCGGGGATCATTTCTTCTGCCTTGTTTTCAATTTCTGTGTATGGAATCAGAATTGCATTTGGAATGTGTCCCTCGTCAAATTCGTCCTGTTCTCTTGTGTCTAAAATGATATGCTCTTCGCCTGAGTCCATTATCTTTTTTGCTTCCTCTGCCGTAATTTGTTCGTACATTGCTTTTTCTCCTTTTTCTGCGACTATTATAGATGTCGGCCCGTCCGCACCGCTGATAATTCCGACACTGCTATCATTTCCGCAGGCTATCAGCAGTATGCAAAGTGAGATTGTTATAACACATAATAATTTTTTCATAGCTTTCACCTGATTTTCATATTTAAATACTATATTTCCCCAAATTTATTCTGCCGTCTGTTTCAAAAACAATGCCTTCTGATTCGAGCAGTTCTCTTTGAATTCCTTCGCCGCCAAATGCAAAACCAGGTGCAACCCTGCCCTCACGGTTTACCACTCTATGGCAGGGAATGATACCCGGCTCAGGATTCACATGCAAGGCATATCCTACAACTCTTGCCCAGCGTGGATTTCCCGCAAGCAGTGCTACTTGTCCATAGCTTGCAACTCTGCCTTCGGGGATGCTTTTCACAACCTCATATATCTTTTCAAATGTGTTCATAGACTTACCTGCTTAAAGTTGTACAATGTGTTTGTTTCTCTGTTTCTGTATTCGTGCTTTTCGTAATAGCCGATTAGACTACCGTTATCATCACGAAGTGCGACCATATACACATCCTTATTTTCCTCGTCATTGCGATAGGTGTATATGATGTTGTTATCCTTGCTTTCCCGAAACCACGCAACCACCTTGTCAATCATTTCATTAGCTTTTGGCGGGTGACAGTCTTTAATGCTTTTGCCTGTTAAATCCTTATGATAATGCTCTATCGCAGATGGATTCATATACACAATGATATCATCTGTATCACAAACAACAACAGGGGCAAGGTCTTGGTCTAATACACTTTTTAATAATTTATTTAACATTTTATTTCTCCGTTTCAAATAAAACAAATTGATTTTTCTCAAACTCTAAAAGTCCTTCGTCGCGCATCTTGCATAATTCGTTCGACATGGCACTTCTGTCAACCGACAAAAAGTCTGCAAGTTGTTGGCGGTTAAAAGGGATTGTGATTTTAGAACTGTTTTGTTTTTTCGCCTCTTCAGACAAATATGAAATCAGTTTTTCCCTTGTCGTACGCCTTGACATATGACCGAGCTTTTGCACAAGGGTTCTGTTTTTCTCAGAAATTGCAAAAAACATATTCATGACTACCATAGAATGAAATCGGCAGGCAGTAGAACAGGTGGTTAAAATCCGTTTCACATCAAAAAATATTACCTTACTGTCTTCCACCGCAACGACATCATTTAGCATAGCACCACTCTCCAGGCCGGCATACGCCTCGCCAAACATTTCTCCGACGGAAATCTGACCCAATATACTGCGGTTCCCCCAGTAATCATCTTTTTGTATGTGCAGATTTCCCTCTGCCAGAATCATAATGTCAGAGATGTGTTCCCCTTGTCTTAAAACATACTCACCCTTTTGGTATTCTAAAATTCTTGCGCCAAGGCAGGAAAGCAGAGAGTCAATTTCATCTTCACCTATGCCTGCGAACAATCGGGTGCGTTTTAATATTGAAATAAATTTTTTCATTAAATTCACCTCTTGTTGTAAATACAACAGACTTGTTACAATTATTATACTATAATGTACATAGAAAATCAAGGAGGTAACCTTTTATGATAAGAAAAATTATAAAAATTGATGAGAAAAAATGTAACGGATGCGGATTATGTGCCGCAGCCTGCCACGAAGGAGCAATTGAAATGATAAACGGAAAGGCAAAGCTTACCCGCGAGGATTATTGCGACGGGCTTGGTGATTGTCTGCCGGCTTGCCCTACGGGTGCAATTACCTTTGAAGAAAGAGAGGCACCTGCCTACGATGAAGAGGCTGTAAAAAAGGCAAAAGAACAAAAGGTATCAGCACCGCTCCCTTGCGGTTGTCCCGGAACAAAATCAAAGTCAATAAAGAGAGAAATCCGCGATATAAATGCGCCTCTTGCACCTTTGGCAAGTCAGCTCACGCAGTGGCCTGTTCAGATCAAGCTTGTCCCTGTGAATGCACCATACTTTGACGGAGCAAAACTTTTGGTGGCCGCCGATTGTACAGCTTATGCTTATGGAAGCTTTCACAATGAATTTATCAGAGGGCATATAACCCTTATTGGATGCCCGAAACTTGACGAAGGCGATTACACAGAAAAGCTTACCGCTATTATAGCAAACAACAATATAAAAAGTGTAACCGTTGTTCGCATGGAGGTTCCTTGTTGCGGGGGCATTGAAAATGCAGTTAAAAATGCCCTTTTAGCAAGCGGAAAATTTATTCCGTGGCGAGTTGTAACCATTTCAACGGACGGGAATATACTTGATTAAGCGGTTTTTATCGCTTTTAAGTTCTTTTAACTTCCGCCAATTTTCTCTATCTAAAAAGACTCTCTAAAAGCTCAAAAATGACATACACTTCAAGATAATAACTTCAGAAGCCACGCAGAGTTACTAAAACAGCAATACGGCAAAAAGGAGTGAGTCGCACGACTCACTCCTTGATGTATACACATGTTTTACTTTTAATTCCGATTTATCACTCGGTCAAATCGAATTATAACTTCTCACAAACCTTTCGCACTCATCAAGCGGAAGTGCTTTTGAATAATACCATCCCTGAATATAATTGCAGCCGGATCCCGATACAAGCGCGTTTTGCTCTTCCGTTTCAACGCCTTCGCAAATAACTTTTATATCCATGTTATGAGCGAGGGCAATTATTCCGGCGAATAATTGTCTGCCATTTTCAGACTCGGTTTTAAGCAATATATCGCGGTCAATTTTGACCACATCGATAGGATAGTCACAAAGATTTGAAAGCGATGTATATCCGCTTCCAAGGTCATCAAGGTAAATTCTAAAGCCCAGTTCTTTTGCACGAACCACGTTTTTTGTTGCAGCTTCCCAGTCCTTTTCAATAGCATCTTCTGTAATTTCTATGGCAATTTTTGATTTGTCAAAATTGTAGCTGTCAGAAATCATCTTTAGCTTATCTATAAAGTTTTCTTCGGAAAGAGTTATTCTTGTAAAATTGCAGGAAACAGTGATATGGTCGTATTCAGTATCCTTCCATTTTTCAAGCTGACGACAAACGAGATCAAATATATGAAAATCATGCCTTGAGATAAGCCCGGAATTCTCCATACTTTCAATATATTTACCCGGACCTATCAGTCCGTTTTCAGTGCTTTCCCATCTTGAAAGTGCTTCTGCCGACACAAATCTTTTTGTTTTGTTATCGACAATGAACTGCATATACATTTTGAACTCATTATTTTCAAGACCTTTTAATATGCTTTCAGTAATTTTCTTTTCTTCCTGAACCATATTCATAGAATGTATGTCGCAACACACCATCTGCCGGTCGGTCCCCAAAATACTGTTACAGTTCTTTCTCAGATTAAATAACAATATCTCACAATTTTCGTCCATCTGCGCAAGGTGATAGGTAGCGGCATGGAACACAAGCTTGCTGCTTTTATCATTCACGCCCGCAAAACCGTTAAGCTTATCCATAATCCCTTTTAGTCTTATTCGGGCATCTTCATCATTGGTTGACTGATATACAAGAGCAAAATCGTTTTCCGTAATCCGTGCAACTATTTCTTTGTCACCCGTGTTTTCCGACAGCACAGATGATGTGTATTTTAAGACCTCATCAAATGAAGTGTCGCTATGGTAGGAACGCAGATAGCTACTGTCTAAAACGATATATGCAATATGATACAGATTTCTTGAGCTATCACATATAGTGTGCCTGAAATGATATTTGAAATATTGTAGATTGCCCATTCCGGTTTCCGCATCCGTCATTTTTTCAATTTCGTTTTCTTTTCGTATTTTTCTGATTTGTAAAAACAAAATTCCGACCCAAACCATAAGGGAAAAGGACAATATCAATGTACTTACAAACCATTTATATGAACCAATCATTATCTCAATTTCCATTCTTCACACTCACCTCCCTAATCCGGTATTATATAATATGAGGTTTTTATATTTCGTGATATGTAACCTTGTTTCAACCTTTTTGAATGGTTTCATCAAGTGAAACCATTTCATTTCAATAATGACAACTGCATACGTTTTGTTGAGGCAATATATTCATTGCACTGATTCCGGCGCGAACACATAAGCTTTATAAAACAGTACTTATTCTCTGGCGAACACCCAAAGGGTATCCTTGATATTGTCTGTTTCGCCACCAAGCTTATACACACTTAAAACGACAGTTTCGCCGTTTATCTTTTTGTAAGTAATTCTGGGAGTTTTATTCTCTTCAAGCTCTCTCTTGATAGCATCATAGTTCAGGAAACTCATAACAGATCTATGGAAGTCAGGATGAACAAATTCATCTATATATTTTGTCAAAAGCTTTGAGAAATTGTTTTCCTCCTCGTTGTACCCAAGATAAGCCGGCATAAGAATTCTATGTGCATTATCAGCTTCAAGAGAAACTCTGTAAATTCCGTTATAATGGTCCTTCAGAAGAGACAGAATCGTATCAATTTCTCTTATACCGGTTTTTGTCTGAACATACTTTTTATCTGTGTCTTTCGATACACTGGTTTGTTCCTTGTTCTGATAATACTGTGCTTTCGCCTCATACATTCTTATTTCGGCTTCTCTTACCATTTCTTCGCAGTTCATATTCTGCTTTCTGTAAGACATGCCGATTGCAACATTGTAATCCGTAGTTTTTAATTGTTCAACAAATGCTTCAATATGTTTCTTTACTTGTTCATGGTCAATATTTTTCACAAAAACCAAAAATTCATCGCCACCCATACGGTATATGTAATGACCGTAGAATGTCTCTTTCAATGTGTTGGCAATATAGATGAGCATCGCATCGCCTGCCGCGTGGCCATATTTATTGTTGCGCAAATGAAGCTCGTTGACATCAATATAAATGCAGGAAAAATCATTCGGCATTTCCTCATCGAATACTAAAATATCCTTTTTATATGCCACACGATTCATTGCCCCGGTCAGAGAATCTGTTGTTGCGGCAAGCTCGGTTTTGTTAAGATGCTTTTTATTGTAAATGGCAATTGAAAAGCAAATCGCAACATCTTCAATAAGATTTTTCACGGCAAAGGCTTTCTTCGGGTTAATCGTACCTAATATGCTGACATGGTTATTCTTGTCCGCAATAATCGCAAAAGATATTTCTTTGATATCTTGACTTAACAAAAAGCCATGCAACTCGGGATTGGTTTTTAAAAGGTGGTTGTTGGGAACGATTTGCAAAAATCCGGTAGATGAATCATCGGTATGAATATTTGCGGCATACCTGAAAAGCTCACTGACAAAGTATTTTCTGTCGTCTCCGAACAAACATTTTTCTTTTAAGGACGGCTTGATATAGTAATAATCTTCTCCGTCGGTATCTGCGAAAAAGCAAGAACGGGCGCCTGAGAATTCTTTTATTCTTTTTAACGCCGAATTTATATTTTCTTGTTGTCGATTCACTTCCAATAGAAGATGTCTGATAATGGAAGATTCTGAATTCAATTTCGTTCTGTTTTTCTCGTTCTTTAATACTATCTCAAGATAAATTGCCATAATCAAAACAATTGCGGTAAAAGCAATAACTAAATTGCGGGATATTTTATGCGTTTCTTCAAACACCTGAGTTTCGTAACGGGCAAGAATAATCCCCCAGTTAAAATCCTCAATAGTAGAATAATGTATATACAGATCCTCGCCTGTGCGTATTGACTTGAAGGAAGAATAACCTTTATCGGAATTAGCCAACAGTTCGTAAGAGTAACCGTCATTGTACTCTCTGTTTTTTAAGCTTGATAATTCATTGGGAGTTTCATTTATAGTATCTATAATGAATTTTCCGCTTTCCTTATCGTACACAAAAAGCTGAGCATCAAGCTCTTGTGCCATATTACTGTATTTTTCATTGATAGTTTCAATCTTTATGATTCCGTATATAATACCGACAGTTTCCCCATTCACAAGAATAGGGACAGAGCTTCTTACCACCTGCTCATCGGGAATTGAATAACTGTAAGTTCTTCCGGTAACGTGCTCTCCCAAAAGAGCTTGTTCTTCAAATGATATTTTACCTTTTAAATCATAGTTACCGTCTTTTGTAATAAAGGTGCCGTCCGGATTAAGAATACCGATTCTTGAAAACAAGCCGATCGGCTTAAACGAATCAAACATACGTTCATAGCCTTTTCCGTCGGCATAAAGCTTTGACGCAAAGTTTGCCATAGTAATAAGATTTTCTCTGTCTGATTTCAGCTGCAAAGTGAGATCGTCTTTAATCTGCTTTGTCTGGATATGAAGCATTTCATAAGCATCATCCTCAGCTTTAATAAAGAAAGATACAACAATTGCCAAAAAAACTACACATATTAAAATTACAGCGGCTATTGTATATAAAATATTATTATGTCCCTGTTTTTTTCTTTCGTATGTCGTTGCCATGTCGATTACCTCTAAATATGTATTACGTAAAATGTTATAATTACCCACATAGAATTATATCATATATATTTAATTTTTTCAATATGATTCACTGTTTTTCTACAAAAATGACAATAAACACAGAAAAAACTGTTTACTTTTCAAGAAAAAGCCTCTTATTGCCGTCGGTATTCAGTTATATTATCAAAAATCATATGACAAACCTATGATAAAAATCACTATTCCATCGTTTTCCAGAAAACGTAATGACTTCACCTGATATATAAAAATCGGTTGTATGTTTATAAAACTAACACAAAACAAAAATGATATGCGCCCAAAAGCTTGAGTGTTTCGTCAGCGCATATCATTTTCGCGTAATTTTCAGTTTTTCAGTTAAATTTTATTGCAATTCTGGCATTTTCCAAAAAATATGACAGTGTGAGCTTCGACCGTTGCCGCGGTGTGCTTCTCGGCATAGGAATTGACGTATTCCGAAAAGCTTTTTTCCTCGCTCTCATCCATGAATATATCTATCACTGCTCCGCATTCACGGCAAACCATATGATGGTGCGGTAACGTATTGCCGTCAAAATGGTCGCGCCCGTCATTCACATTAAGCTTAAGGATTGTACCGTCCTGCGACATTTTTGCAAGATTTCGATACACGGTTCCAAGGCTGATGTTGGGGATTTCCTGTCTCACCTGTTCATATATCCAGTCTGCATCCGGATGGCATTCGGTAGAGCAAAGAACCTTTAATAAAGTCTCTTTCTGCTTACTGTACTTTCCGTTCATTTGCGCCTCCTTTCGGGGAGATCACTCTTCTTCAAAGGCGTCCTTTCCCAATCCGCAGGTGGGGCACTCCCAATCCTCGGGTACATCCTCCCAGGGGGTTCCGGGAGCAATACCGTTGTCCGGATCTCCAACTGCAGGATCATAAACATAGCCACAGGGGCAAACATACTTTTTCATTTATATAAATCTCCTTTGGTGTGATGAATTTTTGAACACATATCAAGATATGATATATGTAAAATCTATTATTTATTGAAAAATCTCTTGAGAAGACCTTCAAAACCGCAACCATGGCGAGCTTCATCGCGTGCCATTTCATGTACGGTGTCATGGATTGCGTCGTAACCAAGTTCTTTTGCAAGCTTTGCAAGCTCTACCTTACCTGCGGTAGCGCCGTTTTCTGCCTCGGTACGCAGTTCAAGGTTCTTCTTGGTGTCAGCGTGAACAACCTCGCCCAGAAGCTCAGCGAACTTTGCAGCGTGCTCTGCTTCTTCAAAAGCTGCCTGCTGATAGAAAGCGCCGATTTCGGGATAGCCTTCTCTTATCGCCTGACGGGACATAGCAAGATACATACCAACCTCGGTGCACTCGCCGGTGAAGTTTGCTCTGAGACCTTCGATAACTCTGGGATCAACATCCTTTGCTACGCCGATAACATGCTCAGCAGCCCAGGTAAGACCCTCGCCGCTCTTTTCCAGAAACTTTTCAGCAGGTGCTTTGCACTGGGGGCATTTTTCGGGAGCAGCATCTCCGTTGTGAACATAACCGCAAATTGAACATACAAACTTTTTCATTTTTAATACCTCTCAAATATAATTATTTTTCGTTTTGTGAAAGTAGTAATGATTACTGTTATTATATTATCACAACTTTTTGATTTTGTCAATAGGTTTTTGAAAAAAATTATAAAAATTTTTTTGGAAGATTTTTTTCAACAAAAACGGCGGAGCATGGATTGCTCCGCCGTTCTTTTTTTCAATTATATTTTTCGCAATTTGCGAGTGTATCAATTATTTTTACGTAGTCCGTTGTATGCTGTGCCATTCTTTCTATATCCACATTATCCATATTATCCAGCTCGGTATGGAGCAGTGAATATATCAGTTTTTCTTTAAGCCATACGGTAGGAATACCGTTTTGCGAGAATGTCTTGTCATCTCCCGACAGAACCGCATTCCGCGTCACACTCGCCTCAACATTGAAAGAAGGAAGATTCTCGCCGTGGGATATTTCAAGCACTCTGTCAGCCATGATACCGCCCATGCCGTCAAGATTTACAAACCATTTTATATCCTCGTTCTTGTGGCGCTTAACATAATCCTTACTGCCCTCGGGGTAATTGTCAACTATGTATTCCTCTGCCGAAAAAGCGCAGAAATCAAATGACCAGTCGGGATATTTATCCTTGAAGATACGCGCAAGCTCAATAACTCCGCAGGTACCTGAGGCATCGTCGCTTGCGCCCTGGATAAACGGTGCGGTATCGTAATGAGCACCGATTACACCCTTTTTTGCTCCGCCGTTCCGACGTGCAACAACGTTGCAGGAAACATGGTCAAATTTTTCCGCCGTTATTTTCAAGCGGTAAATGTCGTTGCGGTTGGCATACAAATCATATGCGGCGGTCTGATTGACCGTAACTGTCGCCATGGTTTTCATCAAAGGCGAACGGGGAAGCTTAGTGCTGGGCATATATGCCGTATGCTCGGAAGAAACAAATACCGCGCCCGCCGCGCCATATGAATCCAACAGCTCGGCAACGGCGTTCATTCCCCCTCCGATAGAAATTATGTGCGCTTCCACAAAGCAGAGCTTGCCTTTTAGGTCCATTGTGTCAAGCTTATTCAGCTCTATGCCCGTAAGCCACACAAGAGGTGCCTCGATATCCACAGAATTGGAAAAATATCCCGCAGTGGCAAATTCGATTTTGCGGTTTTTTGTCACATTCCGGAATGAAAACTCGGTACAGTTCCAGCCGATAGTGGAAAATTCCTCGCGGAATGTTTCATATCCGAGCTTTCTGAATTCGCTCTCAATATAGTCCGATGCCATTTTTTCGCCTGCCGAACCGCACTGACGGGGTCCGCATTCAAGGCACAGCTTTTCCATGTGACGTTTTAAGTTCTGGTAAATCTTATTCATTTTATTTTTTCTCAGTTTCGGACAGTACGTCATATATATCGGGGCGGCGTTCGTTCATGAACACATCCTTTCCCTCGCCGTAGTAAAGTCCCACCGAAAGACGTGCGCGCCAACGGGGTTTGTTTATATCAACAGTAGCTATTGTATAGCCTCTCTCCCCTGCCTCATCGACCACGTCTCCGTTTTTATCAAAAATGCAGGTGGTATCGGGTGCATACGCCGCAGCTACAATGTAGGAAGCACTTGTAAATGCCGCCGCGTTGTTCTGACATCTTGCATTTCCTCTTGTAGGAAGCACCAGTATGTCACAGCCTTTCACAAAGTACATACGGCTGATTTCAGGGAAGAAAACATCCCAGCATATCATAAAGCCAATTCGTCCGATGTCGGTATCAACGCATACTATTTCGTTTCCGCGCTTTATTCCCCATTCGTATTCCATAATAGTAAGATGGGTTTTATCGTACTGAGCAATATTTTTGCCTTGACGGTCAAAAAGTATGGCTCTGTTATAGCGACAGCCGTTTTCAAGGATATGATACGAACCGCAGATGTATATGCCATGCTGTTTCGCTTTATCGGAAATAAGCTTTATAATCTCGCTGTCGGGTGGGAGAAATCTGTTTTCAAGCGTCAGATTGCGCACAGCCATATTGTGAAAATGCTCAGTAAGCACAATGAGGTCGGGCTTTTCTTTTGCCACAATTTCATCTATTTTTTTGCAGTATGCCATGGTAAGGTCATACTGAGATCCAAGTGCCTCACGGGGCATAACGTCGTCGCCTATTGCGCAGATACGTACATTTTTGGGCTGATAATCCTTTACATATTCGTATGTTACATCGCCAAGCGATATTTCTTCCTTTTTATCGGAACACACGACAACGGAAACCGAGAAGCAGTCCATTCCTTCCGGAGCACACACCTCTTCCCCGCTTTTCACATACATACGATATCCGTAATTTTCTTCGCGGATATGTCCTCCTGCCTCGTAAAGCGGCAGGTCATTTTTATTGAAAAACTGAACTAGGGTTCTGAAATCGGTTTTTCCGCCGTCGGCATCGATGTTGATTTTATATATCTTATTCTGTTCACAGTCAAAGTAATTGCTGACAAGGTTGATGTGAGACCACACATCACTGTTCATGCGGAGCAAAAGCTTTCCGGCGTTTTCTTCAACAATTACGCTGTCATTTTTTTCGATAACATTCCATTTTGTATCCATGATAAAATCCCCCTCATCAAAACATCTGATAATAGTTTACAGAGCCAATAGAGGTATTACGGTCAAAGCCGACTCTTTCATATGCCTTTCGGGCAGGCGCATGAGCATCGTCCAATCCTGTATGTACGCTTGCGTATTTTGCCCCATTTTCCTGTGCTTTATCCAAAACAAATTTATACATTGCACTGCCAATCCCCTTACCGGCATACTCGGGATTTACCGCATTGTTACAAAGAGTCAGCATTTCGCCGTTAGGACCTGATATGCGTACGGTAATAAAGCCTACAACCTTGCCGTTCAGCATTGCGGCATATACCTCGTTTGCCAGAACGGCTTTTTTAACGCTTTCGCACTTTGGTATTTCCCATCCGGTGAACAAACGCTTATGAAGCTGTTCGCCGAGCAATTTCTTACGCAAGTCATATATGGGAGTCCATGCCGCTACGGTTATTTTCAGAATTTCATCAAGATGTTTCTCTGTCGCAGGTACCATTACAACATCTTCATTAACCTTGACATCGGGTCTCTTATCGAGGTGCATATAGTAAATAATTTCTTCAAGCCCTCTGTCAAAGCCTGCCTTAGCATAGGATCGGCGTGCAGGAGCATGATTGTCATCAAGGTCGGTATGAACCCTGGCGTATTTATAGCCGTTCTTCTTAGCCTCGCCCAGCACGAGGTCATACATTTTTGTCCCAAGCCCTCTGCCCTTATAGGAGGTATCAACAGCGTTATAGCCTATCTGTATCATGTCGCCTATACTGTCGGCATCACGGTAAGTAACAAATCCCGCTACGTTTGCGTCAACCAGCGCTACATATCCGCAACCCGCATCAATTCGTTCTTTTATGGTTGAAAACTGATTTTCTTTCCAGTCCCCCACTGCATTAAAAGAAGCTATGTCTTCTCCTATTCTTTCGTGCTTTGATTTTCTGATAGGCGTCCATGCCTGAACCATTATTCTTTTTACATCATCATAATGTGATGCATCGGCCTTGACGATTTTTATTTCTTCACTCATTTTACATTCTCCTTAATACTGAGAGTAGCATTCATACAGGATAATTATAATTCTTTATTTTGTACAAAATGTAAACAAATCTCTAAAACATCGTATTACAAAAAAACTAGACTATTTTTAAGGCTAAGGTATAAAAAATATGCAATATTATATGTAGATATTTGTAGCTGGGTATTGCATTTTCCGAAGATTTGTGGTAAAATAAAACTTAATAATACTTTTATATTTGAAAGGGAAACAAAATGGCAGAAATCAAAACCTTCAAAGCCTTGAGATTTACCGATAAAGCGGGCGACATTGCCAAAAACGTATGTCCGCCGTATGATATTATCAGCGATGCGCAGCGAGTGGAGTACCTCAATGACAGCCGGTACAACATTATACGTCTTGAGCTTCCTAAGGGTGATGACCCATACGCGCAGGCAGGCGAAACTCTTGAAAAATGGCTGCAAGACGGCATTCTCAAGCAGGACGACAAGGACGGTCTTTACATCTACGAGGAAGAGTTTGAGGCTTACGGTCAAAAATACACCATTCGAGGAATGGTATGCCTTGTTAAGCTTGAAGAGTTCTCAAAAGGAGTTGTACTTCCTCATGAGGAAACACTTTCGAAAGCAAAAACCGACCGTTTCAACCTTATGAGCGCTACCTACTGTAACTTTTCTCAGATATATTCCATGTATATCGATGAAACCAACGAGATAAGCGGTAAAGTAAACGAAATCGGAAACCGCAAGCCCGATATTGAATTCAAGACAGCCGACGGTGTTATCCAGAGACTTTGGGTGAGCCAGAACGATGCAGACAACGAATTCATTACATCGCGTTTTAAAGACAAGCAGCTTTACATTGCAGACGGTCATCATCGTTACGAGACTGCACTCAACTTCAAAAAGAAGATGATTGAAGACGGTACTCTTACCGATGAGACCCAGGGCGGCAACTATGTAATGATGTTCCTTATCGACATTGACAATCCCGGTCTGGTTATATTCCCCACCCACCGTTTTGTACGCGACCTTGCAAATTATGACGAGGCTAAAACGGTTGAAGGTATCAAAAAGTACTTTGATGTGGAGAAAATAAACGGCATAGATAAGCTGGACGAAACTCTCAGAAAAAGTGACGACAAAAGAACCTACGCTTATTATACCGGCAAGGATTATTACTACCTATGCCGCATAAAGGACGAAAGCATTGTCAAGCAGAAGCTTGCCGACAAATCCGAAGCATACTGTTCTCTGGATGTTACCGCACTTCATACTCTTATTCTGGAGGAAGTATTCGGAATCGACAAGGAAAACATGGCAAAGCAGATAAACCTGACCTATACACGCGACTTCAGCGAAGCTATTGAAAAGGTCAAGGATGGTACCTTCCAGTGCAGCTTTATACTTAACTCCACCAAGATTCATCAGATAAAGGACGTGGCTCTGGCGGGCGAAAAAATGCCTCAGAAATCCACCTACTTCTATCCCAAGCTTATCACCGGTCTTGTAATGAATAAGCTTAAATAACAGAAAGGATTTTTACATCACAATGGCAAAAGAATTGAACAAGGTATATAATCCCAAGGATTTCGAGGACAGACTGTATGCAGAATGGACTGAAAAAGGTTATTTTACTCCCTCGGAAGATCATACAAAGAAGCCCTTTTCCATCGTTATTCCGCCCCCAAATGTAACAGGTCAGCTTCACATGGGTCACGCACTCAACAACACTCTGCAGGATATTATTATCCGTACCAAGCGTATGCAGGGCTACAATGCGCTGTGGGTGCCCGGTACAGACCATGCGGGCATTGCTACCCAGATAAAGGTTGAGGAGGACCTGAGAGTAAATCACAACGGTCTTACCCGTTACGACCTGGGACGCGAAGAATTTCTCAAGCGTGTTTGGGAATGGAAAGGCAAATACGGCGACCGTATTATCAGTCAGCTCAAAAAGCTGGGATCCAGCTGTGACTGGACACGCGAGCGCTTCACAATGGACGAAACCTGCTCAAAGGCGGTTAAAAAGACTTTTATCACCCTTTTCAACAAAGGACTTATATACAAGGGCTACCGTATTATAAACTGGTGCCCCAAGTGTGCAACCGCTCTTTCCGACGCGGAGGTAGATTACAAAGAGCTTGACGGCAATTTCTGGCATATCAGATATCCCATTGAGGGAACAGATGATTATATGATAGTTGCCACAACACGTCCCGAAACCATGCTGGGTGATACAGGCATCGCCGTTCATCCCGAGGATGAAAGATATGCTCACCTTGTAGGTAAGTACGCAATTCTTCCCCTTGTGGGCAGAAGAATCCCCATTGTAGCAGACGAATATGTTGACAAGGAATTCGGTACGGGATGCGTTAAGATGACTCCCTGCCACGACCCCAACGACTTTGAGGTAGGCAAGCGTCACAACCTTGAACAGATTAAAGTTATTGACGAGGAAGCCAAAATCAACAAAAACGGCGGTGTTTACGAAGGTCTTGACCGTTACGAAGCACGTAAAAAGATTGTGGAAGATCTTGAAAAAGGCGGATATCTGGTAAAGGTAGAGCCTCATGTACACAACGTTGGTCACTGCTACCGTTGCAAGACGGTCGTTGAGCCTACTGCTTCCGAACAATGGTTCGTTTCCATGAAACCTCTTGCAAAGCCTGCTATTGACATTGTAAAAAGCGGCGAGCTTGAGTATATCCCCGAAAGATTTGCAAAAATATATCTCAACTGGATGGAAAACATTCAGGACTGGTGCATTTCCCGTCAGCTTTGGTGGGGTCACCGTATTCCGGTTTATTACTGTCAGGATTGCGGTGAGATTATTGCCGCTGAGGACACGCCCGATGTTTGTCCCAAGTGCGGATGCAAGGAGTTCAAGCAGGAGGAGGACGTTCTGGATACATGGTTCTCGTCCGCTTTGTGGCCCTTCTCTACTCTGGGCTGGCCCGAAAAGACCACCGACCTGGAGTATTTCTACCCCACAAACGTACTTGTTACAGCATATGACATAATCACATTCTGGGTAAGTAAGATGATATTCTCCGCACTGGAATTCATGGATGAAAAGCCCTTCAAATACGTTCTCATCCATGGCCTGGTACGCGACGAGCAAGGACGCAAGATGTCCAAATCTCTGGGCAATGGTATTGACCCGCTTGAAATCGTTGACCAGTACGGTGCAGATGCGCTGAGATTTACCCTTGCAACAGGCAACTCCCCCGGAAATGACATGAGATTCTCCGAAAAGCGTGTTGAAGCCTCCAGAAACTTTGCCAACAAAATCTGGAATGCAGCAAGATTTATCATGATGAATCTTGATATTGAAAGCTTCACCGACCCTGTGGTAAGCGAGCTTGAAGATGAGGACAAATGGATTCTCAACGCTTACAACACACTGGTAAGCGAAGTTACCGAAAACATCGACAAATACGAATTAGGTATTGCAGTTTCCAAGCTGTACGACTTTATATGGGACGTATTCTGCGACTGGTACATTGAACTTGTAAAGCCCCGTCTTAACGACAAAGGCTCCAAAACAAATGCTGTTGCACAGAACACCATTGTTTACGTGTTCTCCAACACATTAAAGCTTTTACATCCCATTATGCCGTTTATCACAGAAGAAATCTGGCTCACATTGCCTCATGAGGGCGAAAGCATTATGATTTCCGCTTGGCCGGTTGCGAAGGATGAATTCAACTTTGCACCCGAAACCGAAAAGATAAACTGCATAATTGATGCCATTAAGGCTATAAGAAACCGCCGTGCCGAAATGAACGTTGCCCCCTCCAAAAAGGCGCATGTTTATATCGAAACCGCAAACAAGGATATTTACAAGGGAAGCGGCGTGTTCTTTGAAAAGCTGGCTTCCGCTTCGGGCATCACTCTTACCGATGATTACTCCGACGAAAATTCGGTAACCATAATCACAGATAATGCAAAATTCTACATTCCGCTTAACGAAATGCTGGACTTCGCAAAAGAGCTGGAGCGTCTGACTAAAGAGAAGGAAAAGACACAAGGCGAGATAGACCGTATTGAAAAGAAGCTTTCCAATCAGGCATTTGTAGCAAAAGCGCCTGCAGCCGTTGTTGCCGCAGAGAACGAAAAGCTTGAAAAATACAAAGAAACTCTTGCCAACATTCTGAGTGCTATTGAAAGAATAAAATGAACTACACCGAAGCGCTGAACTATATTCACGGCGCAAAGAAATTTCCCAAAACAGGACTTGAACGCTTTAAAAGCTTTTTAAATCTCATAGGAAATCCGCACAAGAAGCTGAAATTCATACACGTGGCAGGCACTAACGGAAAGGGCTCAACCTGCGCCATGCTTTCCTCGGTGCTGTCATGTGCGGGGTATAAAACCGGGCTTTTCATATCCCCTTTCATAGTCCGTTTCAACGAGCGCATTTCCATAAATCAGATTAATATTCCCGATGATACTCTTGCAAGGCTGTGCGAGTATATTGTGCCATTCAATAAGCAAAATGCGGCTCTTGGCTACGAGGAGCTTGCCGAGTTCGAGATAAATACAGCCATTGCATTTCTTTATTTTCTTGAAGAAAAGTGCGATGTGGTTGTGTTGGAAACAGGTATGGGCGGACGTCTGGACGCCACCAATGTTCAAGACCCTTTACTATCGGTTATAACGCTTATTGACTATGACCATATGGCAATACTTGGCGACACCATAGAAAAAATCGCCTACGAAAAAAGCGGTATAGTAAAACCGCATGTGCCTGTGGTAATGTACCCGGTTCAATCTGAGGGTGCTTATAACACTGTAAAAACAGCGGCGCATACAAATCAAACGCAGATTTTCATGCCCGACACAACTTCTCTATCGGACATATCTTCGGATGGTCTGGGCTCTGATTTTATATATTTTGGAAAAAGCTACCGCGTATCTTTACCGGGCAAGCATCAGGTATATAACGCGTTGACCGTATTGGAAGCACTGAAGCATCTTGAAGGCTTTGATATTTCGGAGGACGACATAAAAAACGGCCTTTCGGATGTACGTTTCCCCGCAAGAATGGAAAAGCTGTGTGATACTCCCCTTGTGTATTTCGACGGTGCACACAACATTTCGGGGGCAAAAATGCTGTATGACAACATAAAAGCAATTTTCCCCGACAGTGAGCTTATCCTGGTACTGGGCGTTCTCAAGGAAAAAGGTGTAAGCATGTTTGAGCCCCTGATACGGCATGCAAATCAGGTAATAAACGTTACTCCCGACAGTTATCGTTCAATGGACAGCGTTGAAGCGTTGCAGGAAACCTTGCAATATACATCAAGCGCCGTTTCTTATGACAGTATACCGCAAGCTCTGCGATATGCACATGACCGGGCAAAGCTTTTGAGCAAACCACTGATTGTGTGCACGGGGTCATTATATCTGGCTTCGGATATAAAAAATTACTATTCGCGCATAATATGACATAAAATTCAAATGAAAAGTTGTATTCTATATATGTAGAATACAACTTTTTTATTTAAAAAAACGGAGGTGCAAAATCATGCCGAATGTTATCCGAAAAGAAAACGGTGTTATGACAGTAAAAATCACGGGAGATATAGACCATCACACTTGCAAGGATTTGCGGAACGAAATTGACAGTATACTTTTATGCGAATCACCCGAATGTATGCTATTCGACCTTACCGAGTGCGATTTTATGGATAGTTCAGGGCTGGGGCTTATTTTGGGAAGATTCCGAAAATGCACGGAAAACGGATGTGAATTCAAAATAGTGAATCCAAGCGGAAAAACCCTTAAAATACTTCGCATGGCGGGAGTTGACAAACTTATCAAGGTTGAAAGTATTGAAATATGAAAGGAATGAAAAAATGAAAGCAGTAAATGAATTTAAAATACGTTTTGTTTCAAAAAGCGAAAACGAAGCATTTTCCCGAATAGTTATAACAGCATTCACGGCACAGTTCTCTCCGACGGTAGAGGACATTGCCGACATAAAGACTGCCGTATCGGAAGCGGTTACCAACTGCGTAGTGCACGCCTACCGTGATACGGTAGGTTACATACAGCTTTCAGCACAGTATTTTGAAAACGGGAAACTGAGAATTACCATAAAGGATAACGGTTGCGGCATACAGGATGTAGACACAGCGCGAACGGCGATGTTCACCACCGATGCAGAAAACGAACGCAGCGGTATGGGCTTTTCAATAATGGAAAGTTTTACCGACAAACTGAAGGTAAAATCTGTTGTAGGCAAAGGCACTACCGTAATTATGGAGAAAAAAATCGGATGCAAACACAGCACATAAACGATTATAAAGCGATTAACGCCGCCCGCAACGGCGACGAGGCAGCCTTGGCACAAATAATAGAGTCAAATCTAGGGCTTGTACGACGGTTGGCGGTTCGTTTTACAGACCGCGGAACCGAGTACGAAGATTTAGTACAAATTGGCACCATAGGCATGATAAAAGCTATCCGCAAATTTGATATATCGTACAACACAGCCTTTTCCACATATGCGGTTCCTATGATAATTGGTGAAATAAAGCGCTTTTTGCGGGACGACGGCATTATCAAGATAGGCCGCACCGCAAAAAAAAACGCATCCGATATTGCACATTTCTGCCACGAATACAGAAATGCCAACGGATGCGAGCCAACTATTGATGAAATTATTACTTCACTGGGACTTACAAAGGAGGACGCTGTTTTTGCTTTGGAAGCCACACAGCCCGTTTCTTCTATTTACAGAAATGATGATGATGATTCGCCCGGTGTTGAGGATATAGTGGGCGAACAAGATGAAATAGAAAAGCTTTGCGATAATTTGTCGCTCAGAGAATCGCTATCACAGCTTGAAGCATCGGAGCGTATGCTCATAACCCTTCGCTACTTCAAAAATCTCACACAACAACAAACTGCAAAGGTCATGGGGTGTTCGCAGGTCAAAATTTCACGGGAGGAAAAACGCATATTTCAGAAACTCAAAAAATATCTTTAGGTACTGATTTATGCTTCAAATCAGGATTTCCTGCCATTGCGGCTATTAAGTTATGTCGACACATGTTATTTCGTGTATCAACACAAAAAATCAAAAGGCTTGCAGATTTCTGCAAGCCTTTATGTTTGTAAAATTATTTTACAAGCTCGATTATCGCCATTTCAGCAGCATCACCGCGACGGGGACCGATCTTGATGATACGGGTGTAACCGCCGTTACGGTCAGCGTAAGAGGGAGCGATAGTATCGAAAAGATTCTTAACAACGTCTTCCTTGGTAATGAAGGCGAGTGCCTGTCTCTTGGAAGCAAGTGTGTTTGCTTTTCCGAGAGTTATCATTTTTTCGGTAAGACTTCTGACTTCTTTAGCACGTGTAACAGTGGTCTGGATGCTGCCCTTTTCCAAAAGCAGTGTTACCATACCGCGGAGCATTGCCATTCTGTGGTCAGTTGTTCTTCCGAGTTTTCTTGTTCCGGGCATTTATTTTACCTCCTATGTGAGATTCTTAAAACCTTGAGTTTACTCTGAATTATTCTTCTTCCTTCTTGAGGCCTAAGCCCAAAGAATGAAGCTTGTGTATAACTTCCTCAAGCGATTTTTTGCCGAGGTTTCTGACCTTTATCATATCCTCTTCGGTACGGTTGGTCAGGTCCTCAACGGTATCAATACCTGCGCGCTTCAAGCAGTTAAACGAACGAACCGACATGTCAAGCTCCTCAATGGTCATCTCAAGGACTTTTTCTTTGATGGTTTCCTCTCTGTCAACCATGATTTCAGCCTTCTTAGCTTCATCAGAAAGGTCTATGAAGAGGTTGAGATGTTCGTTGAGAATCTTGGCTGCAAGCGAAATTGATTCCTTAGCAGTTATAATTCCGTTGGTGGTTACATCCAGCGTTAACTTATCAAAATCAATGCTGTTGCCCACACGGGTATTACCTACTGTATAGTTTACCTTGTAAACAGGTGTGAATATGGAGTCGGTGTAAATAACACCGATGGTAGGAGTACCGTTTTGCTTGTTCTTATCGCTGGACACGTAGCCGCGGCCATTGTCGAATACAAGCTCCATATAAAGATTTGCACTGGAAGACAAGGTTGCTATATGATGATCCGGGTTGATTATTTCAAGTTCCGAATCGGAAACGATGTCGCCTGCTGTAACTTTACATTCACCGTGGGCATCAATGATTGCCGTTTTGGGTACGGTTGAATGAAGTTTAGCGGTAATTCCCTTGATGTTCAGGATTATTTCGGTTACATCCTCTTTAACACCCGGAATTGTGGAAATTTCGTGCAAAACACCATCTATTTTAACACGAGTTACCGCTACACCGGGTAACGAGCTGAGCAATATTCTGCGTAAAGAATTGCCGAGAGTCATTCCGAAACCGCGTTCAAGTGGCTCTACAACAAATACGCCGTGAGAACCGTCCTCCGAGGTTTCCAGGGTGGTAATGCTCGGTCTTTCAATCATAAAAATACCCTCCTTAATTTAATATTTTTCAAATACAAACTGCCGAGAAATAAGAAATGTACGGCGAGGGTGTTATTATTTGGAATACAGCTCGACGATGAGGTTTTCTTCGAACGGGAAGTCGATATCATCACGCTGAGGGTTCTGAGCGATTTTCGCAACAAAGTTGGTCTTATCAAGCTCAATCCACTTAGGTGTGTTGGTAGCTTCTACGCCTTCGAGAATTTCCTTAATACGAGGCTTTGCACGGCTGGTATCCTTTATGGAAATAACATCACCGGGTTTAACGATAAGAGAAGGAATGTTAACCTTCTTGCCGTTGAGGGTGAAGTGACCATGAAGAACAAACTGTCTTGCTTCTCTGCGGCTATCTGCGAATCCCAGTCTGTAAACTACGTTATCAAGACGCTTTTCGATCATGGTGAGCAGGTTTTCACCGGCTTTACCTTCCTGTCTGGAAGCCTTGTCGTAGTAGTTTCTGAACTGCTTTTCGAGAATACCGTAGTATCTCTTGGCCTTCTGCTTTTCACGAAGCTGTAAGCCGTATTCTTTTACTGTTTTTCTGCCTGCGCCATGCTGACCGGGAACGGTAGAACGGCGGGTTATAGCGCACTTGTCGCTAAAGCAGCGGTCGCCCTTGAGGAAAAGCTTAACGCCTTCTCTGCGGCACTGTCTGCAAGCAGGACCTGTATATTTTGCCATAGTTTTTGCTCCTCCTTATTATAAATTATACACGTCTTCTCTTGGGAGGACGGCATCCGTTATGCGGAATAGGTGTTACGTCTTTGATGAGGTTGATGCTGAGACCTGCGGTCTGAAGTGCGCGGATTGCGCTTTCTCTTCCCTGACCGGGACCTTTTACATAAACTTCAACAGTCTTCAAGCCATGTTCCATAGCGGCTTTGGCAGCAGTTTCTGCAGCCATCTGTGCGGCAAAGGGAGTGGACTTCTTAGAACCTTTAAAGCCGAGCTCGCCTGCCGATGCCCATGATAATGCATTTCCGTTCGTATCAGTGATTGTAACGATGGTATTGTTGTAAGTAGAACGGATGTGCGCAGCGCCTGCCTCGACGTTTTTACGTTCGCGGCGTTTTCTGATTACTTTCTTAGCCTGTGCTTTTGCAGCCATCTAATTATTCACTCCTTACTTCTTCTTATTTGCTATTGTTTTAGCGGGTCCCTTACGTGTACGAGCGTTTGTTTTGGTACGCTGTCCGCGAACAGGAAGACCCTTTCTGTGTCTTACGCCTCTGTAACAACCGATTTCAACCATTCTCTTAATATCATAAGCGATATTTCTGCGAAGGTCACCTTCAACGGTGTATTCTTCGATGATGTCACGGAGCTTAGCGACTTCGTCATCGGTGAGGTCCTTACATCTGGTGTCAGGGTTTACACCGGCTTTGGCAAGGATTTTGTTAGAGGTCGTTCTGCCTATACCGTAAATATAGGTAAGACCAATCTCAACACGTTTCTCTCTTGGGATATCTACGCCTGCTATACGAGCCATTTATTTGCCTCCTTATCCTTGTTTCTGTTTATGCTTGGGGTTCTCGCAGATTACCATGATGTTGCCTTTTCTCTTGATAATCTTGCACTTTTCGCAAATTTTCTTTACAGAAGGTTTAACTTTCATTCTCTAATCGACCTCCATGTCTTTCGATTTAATTACAATCTCCGGGTAATTCTACCCTTGGTAGGATCATATACCGAAACATCTACCAATACTCTGTCACCCGGGATTATCTTGATATAGTTCATGCGCATCTTGCCGGATACATGCGCCAAGATGATCATGTCGTTGGGTAACTTAACTTTGAAATTTGCACTGGGCAATGTCTCAACAACTGTGCCCTCAAATTCCATTACATCGTCTTTAGCCAGAATAATCCCTCTTTCTTCAATACATGATAACAGAAAGCTCTTTTTTCAAGATGTTGTTTGTGAGCTTGCCGTCAGAAATCTTTTGAGCAATTTCTTCACTCTGAGAAATGAACTTCAAATGCTTAAGCTTCTTTTTCTTTGGAGTTTCAAGCCGTCTGACACGTCCATCCGAAATAAGAACATAGTTTTCATCTATAATTCCAACTACTGCGAACATTCTGTCAGAATCGCGGCCTGCCGTGGAAAGCACTATACTTCCACTTATAATGTCCATTAAATCAAGCCTCCGTTTAAATTTGACTCATATCAAAGTCAGCAGCTCTACACCGTTATCCGTAAGTGCTATTGTGTGTTCGTAATGCGCTGAAATCGACCCGTCAACTGTAACAACCGTCCAGTCATTTTCCAGCGTACGGACATGATAATCACCAACGCAAACCATAGGTTCTATGGCGAATGTCATACCCGGAACAACCCTGGGACCTCTGCCGGCTCTGCCGAAATTAGGTACATCAGGCTCCTCGTGAAGATTCTTTCCGACCCCGTGACCGATAAAGTCGCGGACTACCGAAAAGCCGTTATCTTCAACCGTTGCCTGTATTGCCGCGGAAATATCTCCGATACGGCAATTTTCCTTGATTATGGCAACTCCGTCGTAAAAGCTTTGTCGGGTTACTTCTATAAGTTTTTTGGCTTCTTCGGTTACCTCGCCTACCGCAAAGGTGTTTGCGCTGTCACCGTGGTAGCCCTTATAAAACGCACCTACGTCGATTTTAACGATGTCACCGTTTTTAAGAACTCTGTCATCAGGTATACCGTGAATAACCTCGCTGTTTACGCTGATGCATGCTGAAGCGGGGAAACCGGCATATCCGAGAAATGATGGCTTAGCGCCGTGGGATTCAATAAAAGATCGGATCTTTTTATCAATGGCGAGAAGGGATACACCCTCTTTTGCCATCTCGCCACCCAGTTGAAGAGCAGCCCCCGTTATCTTTCCCGCCTCACGCATAAGTTCTATTTGACTTGCTGTTTTTAAAATGATCATTTGATGTTTAAAGCCTCAAGCGTTAACTTTGTAGTATCTTCAAGCTTTTCCTGGCCAACAACTGTGACAAGTAACTTTTTGTCATTGTAGAACGCTTCAAGCGGTGCGGTTTGCTCGTGGTAAACGGCAAGACGGCTCTTAACAACCTCGGGATCATCATCCTTGCGGATAATAAGCTCAGCAGAGCATTTATCACAGGTTTTGTTATCCTTGGTCGGCTTGAAAACCGTATGATAACTTGTACCGCAAGCCGAACAAACACGTCTTCCGCTCATGCGCTGTACAATATCTTCATCAGATACGAAAATGTTAACGACTTTATCGATTTTTACACCCATTTTCTCGAGTGCTTCTGCCTGAGCTATTGTCCTTGGGAAACCGTCTAAAATAAATCCGTTTTTGCAGTCGCTTTCAGCAAGTCTGTCCTTGATAATTCCGATAACGACATCGTCTGAAACAAGCTCACCTTTTTCGATAGCTGCCTGCGCTGAAAGACCCATAGGAGTCTTGTTTTTGATTGCCTCACGAATTATGGCACCGGTGGATATTGTCGGAATTGCGAGTCTTTCACTTACGATTTCGGCCTGTGTTCCTTTTCCCGCGCCGGGGGCACCCAAAAAGATTATATTCATATATTTCCCTTTCTAATTCAAGCTTTTAACCGAGAAAACCTTTGTAATGTCTCATGGTAATCTGCGCTTCGATTTCTCTCACAGTCTCAAGTGCAACACCTACGATAATCAGCAGTGAGGTACCGCCGAATGCCATTGCACCCAGGCTGCCCCAACCTGCAGCAGTAAACACTGCATTGAGAATGAAGGGAATGATAGCGATTATACCAAGGAAGAAAGCACCTATTAAGGTGATACGGTTGAGAGACTTGGTAATGTAGTCAACCGTGGGCTTACCGGGACGGATACCTGGTATGAAGCCGCCGTTTCTCTTAAGATTGTTCGCAACTTCGGTGGGATTAAAGGAAATCGCCAGATAGAAGTAAGAGAACGCAATGATAAGAATAAACAACAGTGCCGAGTACAGGGGTCCTGTGTAAGCAAATACACGTTCAAATCCCGCCCAGAATGCATTCTTGTTGGGGAAGAACATGAGGATTGTTGTGGGTATGGAAACGATGGAAGAAGCGAAGATGATTGGCATAACGCCGGACATATTCAGCTTGAGAGGCAGGTTTGTGCTCTGACCGCCGTACATTTTTCTTCCAACCTGTTTCTTTGCATACTGTACCGGGAGACGTCTTTCGGAATTGGTCATAAATACTACAAATGCAATGATAGCAACGAAGATAACGATAACAACCGCACCTACGATAATGCCCTTAAGCGCGTTATCCTTCATCATCATGGGGATACCCGAGAAGGATGCGGGAAGGCTTGCTACGATGTTTGCAAAGAGTATGATGGAGATACCGTTTCCGACACCGTTTTCGTTTACTTTTTCACCCAGCCACATAATAAGAGAAGCACCTGCAGAATAGCACGCTACAATTACGATAGCTTCGAAGAGACCGCTCTTGGTCTGGAGAAGAAGCAAATCATAGCTCTTAAGGTAGATATAGTAGCCGATACCGGTTATAACACCGAGAATAACGGTAAGATATCTGGTGATCTGGTTAATCTTCTTTCTACCCTCTTCGCCTTCCTTCTGCAGTCTTTCCAGTGCAGGAATTGCAATGGCAAGAAGCTGCATAACGATGGAAGCAGTAATATAGGGAGAAATAGAAAGTGCGAACAGTGTTGCCTTGGAAAGGGCGTCACCGGAAATGATGTTCATATACTGAAGAATGGAGCCATCCGCGGTTACCGCAAACATGTTCTGCAATGCAGGAGCGTTAATAAACGGTACCGGAATTGCACATCCGATTCTGTACAGCACGATGATGATAAGTGTGAAAATCAGCTTATTTCTGATCTCGGGAATTTTCCAAGCGTTTTGAAGAGTTTTCAGCAATTAAATCACCTCTGCCTTTCCGCCTGCAGCTTCTATTTTAGCCTTTGCGGATGCGGAGAAGATTTTAGCCTGAACGGTCAGCTTTTTGGTGATTTCGCCGTCACCCAAAACCTTTAAACCGTCAAATACCTTGCTGATCATACCGTTTTCAACGAGGTTTACTATGCTGATCACAGCACCGTCCTCAAAAACGTTTAAATCGCCGATGTTAATGATAGCATATTTGGTTGCAAATCTGCTATTATCAAAGCCGCGCTTGGGAAGTCTTCTGTAGGTCGGGATCTGACCGCCCTCGAAACCGGGTCTTACACCGCCGCCGGAGCGAGCGTTCTGACCCTTGTGGCCTCTGCCGGCAGTCTTACCGTTACCGGAACCGGCACCTCTACCTTTGCGCCAAGCCGGTGTGTTGGAACCGGGAGCCGGTGAAAGTTCATGAAGCTTCATGGATTGTCCTCCTTGTCAACAAATTTGTTTTACTTTTTGAATTAGTCAACCTTTTCAACTGTAACAAGGTGACCGATAGTAACGAGTTTGCCCTGAGTTGCTGCATTGTCGGGCTGAACGGTAAAATCATTTACCTTCTTGAGTCCGAAAGAAGCAGCAGTCTTTATCTGCTTGTCAAGACGACCGATAAGGCTCTTGGTAAGCGTAATCTTTAAAGATGCCATAATACCATTCCTTTCAACAACTAAGTTTGATTATCAGTCTGTGATCTGCTCAGGCTCAAGATCTCTCATCTTGGCAACCTGCTCAACTGTTCTCAAAGCACGAAGACCTTCAAAGGTTGCTTTCACAACGTTTGTAGGGTTGTTGGAACGAAGGCATTTTGTACGAACATCGCGAATACCTACCATGTCGAGTACGCTTCTTACCTTACCGCCTGCGATAACGCCGGTACCGGGAGCTGCGGGCTTGAGAAGAACTTCGCCTGCGCCGAATTTACCGATGATTTCGTGGGGAATGGTTGTTCCTTTAAGAGAAACCTCTATGATGTTTTTCTTAGCGTCTTCAATGCCTTTTCTAACAGCTTCAGGTCTTTCAGCCGCTTTGCCGAGACCACAGCCTACATGACCGTTTTCGTCGCCTACAACAACAAGTGCAGTGAACTTACGAACACGTCCGCCCTTAACTGTCTTGGAAACGCTCTTGCAATCTACGACAATTTCCTTCAAATCCTTAAGGTTTGCCGCATCTATTCTTACTGCCATAATTACCTCCTATTACGTTAAATTCTTAGAATTTAAGTCCGCCTTCTCTTGCACCGTCTGCGAGCTCTTTAACACGTCCGTGGTACAGATAACCGCCGCGGTCAAATACCACTTCTTCAATGCCCTTTGACTTAGCTCTTTCAGCTACGATGATGCCGAGTTTTTTGGCAGCTTCTTTGTTACCGCCGTATACTTCAAAATCCTTTTCAATGGTAGAAGCGGAAACAAGTGTCGTGCCGGCTACGTCGTCAATAATCTGAACGTATATGTTCTTGAGAGAACGGAATACGCAAAGACGGGGGGTAGCAGCAGTACCGGAGATTTTCGCACGTACTCTCTTATGTCTTTTAAGTCTCTTTTTGTTTGTATCAACTCTGGTGACCATTCAATTCCACTCCTTTCTTTATTTACCGGCTTTACCGGATTTACGACGGATAGTTTCGGTGGTATACTTGATACCCTTGCCCAGATAGGGTTCCGGAGGTCTCTTGGATCTGATCTCAGCGGCAACCTGACCTACCTGCTGCTTGTCTGCACCGGAAACTACCAGATGGTTAGGATCGGGTACGTCAACAGTGATACCGGCAATCTCGGGAATTACAACGTCATGAGAGAAGCCAAGGTTGAGAACAACATTCTTGCCGCTCTTCTGAGCTCTGTAACCAACACCGTTGATTTCCAGTTCCTTTTTGTATCCTTCGGTAACACCTACAACCATGTTGTAGATAAGAGTGCGGGTAAGACCGTGAAGGGACTTGTGCACCTTTTCTTCGGAAGGACGAGTAACAGTAATTTCTTTTTCAGTAACATTAATAGCCATATCGCTGTGAAGTGCCTGTGTGAGCTCACCCTTGGGGCCCTTTACCTTGATAACGTTGCCGTCCAAAGTAACCTTTACACCGGCGGGAATAGCGACCGGCATTCTACCTATTCTTGACATAGTCGTATTCCTCCTACCTTTACCATATGAAGGCGAGAACTTCACCGCCAACATTCTGTTTTCTTGCATTCTTGTCGGTCATGATACCCTTGGAAGTGGAAATGATAGCCACACCCAGACCTCTCATAACGCGGGGGAGTTCTTCGCAGCCGGCGTAGATACGCAGACCGGGCTTAGATACTCTCTTAATGCCCTGAATGATTCTCTGCTTCTTGGGACCGTATTTCAGAGTAACGCGAATGATACCCTGCTTGGAGTCCTCGATGAGTTGGTAACCCTTGATGTAGCCTTCGTCAACAAGGATGTCGGCAATAGCCTTCTTTACCTTGGAGCAAGGAATATCAACGGTTTCGTGTTTTGCTGAGTTTGCGTTACGTATTCTTGTGAGCATATCAGCAATTGCATCAGTGATTTGCATTTATATATCCTCCATTTCGCGCATAGTATGCATTTTTGCACTTGTGCGCATATTTTACGGGTTTACCAGCTTGCTTTTCTTACGCCGGGGATCTGACCTTTGTAAGCAAGTTCGCGGAAGCAAATTCGGCAGATGCCGTATTTGCGAAGATAAGCATGGGGACGGCCGCAGATTTTGCATCTGTTATATTCTCTGGTAGAGAATTTCTGCTCTTTCTGCTGCTTTAAGATCATTGCTTTCTTTGCCATTGTGTTCCCCTCCCTTAGTTCTTAGCGAACGGTGCGCCCATAAGGGTCAGCAGCTCGCGCGCTTCTTCGTCGGTTTTTGCAGTTGTAACAAAAGCTATATCCATACCTCTGATTTTATCGATCTTATCGTAGTCGATTTCAGGGAATATAAGCTGTTCCTTGATACCCAGAGAATAGTTTCCGCGGCCATCAAAGCCATCGGGGTTAATTCCCTTGAAGTCACGAACGCGGGGCAGTGCGAGGTTGAACAGTCTGTCCATGAACTCGTACATTCTTTCGCCGCGGAGAGTAACCTTCGCGCCGATCTTCATGCCGGCACGGATTTTGAAGTTTGCAACGGACTTTTTAGCAACGGTAGCAACTGCTGCCTGTCCGGTGATTGCGGTAAGGTCGGTGATGATGCTGTCGATAACCTTAGAGTTATCCTTAGCTTCGCCTGCACCGATGTTAACAACAATCTTGTCAAACTTAGGTATCTGCATGGGGCTCTTGTACTCGAACTTCTTCATCAGCGCGGGAGCAACTTCCTGTTTGTAAAAATCTTTCAATCTAGACATTGTTATTCCTCCCTCGTATTAAAGATTTTCGCCGCATTTAGCGCAAACGCGAACTTTTTCGCCGCTTGCGAGTACGGTGTGCTTAACTCTTACGCCCTTATCGCACTTGGGGCAGTAGATCTGAACCTTGGATGCGTAGATAGCGCCCTCGGTCTTAACAATTCCGCCTGCCTCCCCCTGCTTACGGGGCTTAACATGCTTGGATACAATGTTAGCGCCTTCTACGATAACTTTGCCTTCCTTGGGAGCAACTTCAACAACCTTGCCTTTTTTGCCCTTGGAATTACCGGAGATAACAACTACTGTATCATCCTTTTTAATGTGAAGCTTATTCATTTTCTTTACCCCCTATCAAAGTACTTCGGGTGCCAAGGATAATATCTTAAGATAATCCTTTTCACGAAGCTCTCTTGCAACAGGGCCAAATATACGTGTACCCCTGGGATTCTTGTCCTCTTTGATTATGACAGCTGCGTTCTCGTCGAATTTGACATAAGAACCGTCTGCTCTGCGAATGCCTTTTACGCTTCTGACGATGACTGCTTTAACAACCTCGCCTTTTTTTACAACGCCGCCGGGTGTTGCTTTTTTAACAGAAGCTACTACGACATCGCCGATGTTCGCATAACGTCTTCCTGTACCGCCGAGCACGCGGATGCACATTAATTCTTTGGCGCCGGTATTGTCGGCAACCTTCATAAAGCTTTGCTGCTGTATCATTTTTTGTGTATCCTCCTTCTAACGGTAATTATTTAGCTTTTTCTATGATTTCAACAAGACGCCATCTTTTCTCTTTGGAAAGAGGTCTTGTTTCCATGATTTCAACCTTGTCGCCGATGCGGCATTCATTGTTTTCGTCATGGGCTTTGAACTTAACAGTTCTCTTAACGATCTTATTATAAACAGGGTGCTTAATGTTGTCCTGGATAGCTACAACAATGGTCTTGTCCATCTTGTCGCTGACAACCTTACCAACTCTTGTCTTTCTGAGAGTTCTTTCCTGTGCCATTTTGAATACTCCTTTCCGTAATTATAAATAAATTATTTATTTGCCGCAATTTCCTTTTCACGAAGAACGGTAAGTATCTTCGCAATGGTTTTCTTGGTTTCAACAATCTTCTGAGGATTGTCCAACTGATTTACGGCATGCTGGAAGCGGAGATTGAAAAGTTCGTTTTTAAGTTCAAGAAGCTGTTTGTTCAGCTCGTCGGTAGACTTTTCACGTATTTCATTAATCTTTATCATTATTTCGCTACCTCCTCAAGCTGTTCTTTGGTGTAGAATTTGCATTTGATAGGAAGTTTGTGGGAAGCAAGACGCATAGCTTCTTTTGCCTGCTCCTCGGTAATACCATCCATTTCAAACATAACTCTGCCCGGTTTTACAACCGCTACCCAATATTCGGGAGAACCTTTACCGGAACCCATTCGGGTTTCAGCAGGCTTTTCGGTGATGGGCTTATCGGGGAATATTTTAATCCAAACGTTACCGCCACGTTTTACGTATCTGGTCATCGCAATACGGGCTGCTTCAATCTGGTTAGAGGTGATCCATGCGGGTTCCATTGCTACGAGACCGAAGGAACCGTTGGTGATCTTATTGCCTCTGTACGCGCGGCCGGTAAGTCTGCCTCTGTGAACGCGTCTGTATTTAACTCTCTTAGGCATTAACATTATCTGTTACCTCCCTCTCGCGTATTGCGGGGACGTTCTCTACGGGTGTTCTGTCTTCTTACTTCGTTGAGAACCTCGCCCTTGTATATCCATACCTTGATACCGATTTTACCATAAGTGGTATCTGCTTCAGCAAAGCCGTAGTCAATATCAGCTCTGATAGTCTGCAGCGGAATTGTACCTTCATGATAGTGCTCGGTACGAGCAATTTCAGCACCGCCGAGACGGCCGCTGCACTGAATCTTGATACCTCTTGCACCAAGCTTCATTGTTCTGCCGATGCACTGCTTCATAGCACGTCTGAAGGAAATTCTCTTTTCAAGCTGAGAAGCAATATTTTCTGCAACCAGCTGAGAATTGAGGTCGGGATTTTTAACTTCGACAACGTTAACAGAAACCTGTTTGCCGTCATTGAGGAAGTTAACGATCTCGGTACGCAGCTTTTCGATTTCGCTGCCCTGATGACCGATTACCAGACCGGGTTTTGCACAGTGAAGAATAACTCTTACACGTGCAGCATCACGTTCGATTTCTATCTTTGCTATACCTGCCTGAGCAAGGTTAGCCTTGGCGTTTAAAAACTTTCTAAGGTTGTAGTCGGAAACGAGAACATCGCCGAACTCTTCGTCCTTGGCATACCATCTCGAATCCCAGCCTTTGATAACACCTACACGTAAGCCGTGAGGATTAACTTTCTGACCCATTACATTTACCTCCTTCTTTAAAATTAGTCTCTCTCTGCGACCTTGATGGTCACGTGAGAAGATCTCTTCAATATACGGAATCCGCGGCCCTGAGCTCTGGGCATCATGCGCTTCATTGTTCTGCCTGCAGTTGCGTTGCATTCGCAAACATAAAGCTTTTCGGGATCCATATTGAAATTATTCTGAGCGTTTGCCACAGCCTCATCAAGCATCTTTATGAGGTAAGGCGAAGCACTCTTAGGTGTGTTCTTTAATATGGCACGTGCAAGCTTAGTATCTTTATTTCTTATAAGATCAAGCACAATCGCTATTTTTCTGGGGGAAATTCTGATTCCCTCGCGATATGCTCTGGCAATCTTAACTTCTGCCATGCAGTGTTGCCTCCTTTCGCTTTGTCGAAAAAAATCACGTCCGGGTATTTACCGGCTTATTATTTAGAGTTGGCTGTCTTGGAGCCGGAATGGCCCTTGAAGGTTCTGGTGGGAGCAAATTCGCCGAGCTTGTGACCTACCATGTCTTCTGTCACATAAACCGGGATATGCTTTCTGCCGTCGTAGACAGCGATTGTGTGTCCTACAAATTCAGGGAATATTGTAGAAGAGCGGGACCAGGTCTTAACGACCTTCTTTTCCTTGTTTGCATTCATAGCTTCGATCTGTGCGAACAGCTTTTCATGCACGAAGGGGCCTTTTTTAACGCTTCTGCTCATTATGCTTTCTCCTTTCGTGACAGATTATTTGTCATTTCTGCGCTTTACAATAAACTTATTGGTACGCGCTTTCTTGTTTCTGGTCTTGTAACCCAGAGTAGGTTTACCCCAAGGAGTAACAGGAGTGGGACGACCGATAGGAGAACGTCCTTCACCACCACCGTGAGGATGGTCTACGGGGTTCATAACGGAACCGCGGACGGTAGGACGGATGCCCATGTGGCGCTTCTTACCTGCTTTACCGATGTTCACGTTTTCATATTCGAGGTTGCCGACCTGACCGATGGTAGCCTTGCAGTCGTAGCGAATGTAACGAACTTCGCCGGAAGGAAGACGTACCTGAGCAATGCCGTCCTCTTTAGCCATAAGCTGAGCTGCTGTACCTGCACTTCTTACGAGCTGAGCGCCCTTACCGGGATAAAGCTCGATGTTGTGAATAAAGGTACCCAGAGGAATGTTTGCGATAGGAAGTGTGTTTCCGGGTTTGATATCTGCGGTTGCATCGGACACAATCTTGTCGCCGACGCTGATTCCCAGAGGAGCGATAATGTAGCTCTTTGCACCGTCTTCATACTGGATGAGAGCGATGTGTGCCGAACGGTTAGGGTCATAGTGAATGCCGATAACGGTTGCGGGAGCAGCATTAAGTCTCTTGAAATCGATGATTCTGTACTTCTGACGATTTCCGCCGCCCTGATGACGTACGGTAATGCGTCCGGTATTGTTACGTCCTGCGTGCTTCTTGAGAACTGTCAATAAGCTTTTTTCGGGAACTCTGGATGTAATTTCTTCAAAAGACTGAACAGTCATCTGTCTTCTTGCAGGAGTTGTAGGTTTGTAAGTTTTATTTGCCATTTATCTTCCCTCCCGATTACATCATTCCGTCGAAGAACTCGATGGTCTTGGAATCAGCTTTGAGAGTAACGATAGCTTTCTTCCATGCACTTGTAGTGCCCATATGAACGCCGAGTCTCTTAGGTTTGCTTTTCATCATTATAGTGTTGACTTTTTCTACTTCAACCTTGAATGCTTCTTCTACAGCATTCTTGATTTCGATTTTGGTTGCAGACTTATCTACCTCAAAGGTATATCTCTTGTCTGCGATACCTGCCATGCTGGCTTCGGTAATAACCGGTCTCTTTATAATATCGTAGGATGTTTTCATGCGTACACCTCCTCGATGATCTGAACTGCCGGCTGAGCTACGATGAACTTATCGCAGTTGATAACATCGTATACGCTGATGCTGTCCGCAGTGGTTGTCTTAACACCGGGAATGTTTGCAAAAGATTTGATAATCTTCTGGTCTGCATTGGGGATAACAACCAGTGCCTTTTTGTCAGCACCGACAGCTTTGAGCATCTGAACCATTGTTTTGGTCTTGTACTCAGTTGCTTCAAGGTTGGAAATAACGATCATTTCGTCTGCCAGAACCTTGCTGGAAAGTGCGCTCTTAAGAGCAAGTCTCTTAACCTTCTTATTGAGGGTCAGCTTGTAGCTTCTCGGCTTAGGTCCGAGAGCAATACCGCCGTGAGTCCACTGAGGAGAACGGGTAGAGCCCTGTCTTGCGCGGCCTGTGCCCTTCTGACGCCACGGCTTGATACCGCCGCCGGAAACTTCTGCACGGGTCAGAGTAGACTGAGTGCCCTGTCTCTGATTTGCTAAATATGCTTTTACAGCCATGTGAAGGACGGAAGCATTTACCTCTACGCCGAATATTTCATCGGACAGAGCCAAAGTACCATTTTCCTTACCGGCCATATCATAAATCTTTACACTTGGCATTTTATATCCTCCCTTCTGTCATTAAGCCTTTACGGTATTGCGAATGAACACGATACCGCCCTTAGCACCGGGAACGGCGCCCTTAACGGCGATAAGGTTCTTTTCTGCATCTACCTTAACTACATCGAGGTTGAGAACGGTAATCTGCTCGTTACCATACTGACCTGCCATCTTCTTGTTCTTGAAGATTCTGGCGGGGTCGATAACACCCATAGAACCGGACTGACGGTGAACAGGACCTGTACCGTGAGTCATACGGAGTCTGTGAAGGTTCCATCTCTTGATGGCACCGGTGTAACCGTGACCTTTGGAGATACCGATTACGTCAACAGCCTCGCCCGCTGCGAATGCGTCAGCCTTTACTTCGTCGCCAACATTCATGGAAGCGGCGTCGTCAAGTCTGAATTCCTTGAGGTGCTTCTTGCAAGCGATATTAGCTTTCTTGAAGTGACCTGCCAGGGGCTTGGTGACCTTTTTCTCAGCTACATCGATGAAGCCGAGCTGAACAGAAGAGTAACCGTCGGTTTCTACTGTCTTCTTCTGTGTTACAACACAGGGACCGGCCTGAATAATGGTAACGGGAATAACCTGACCATTGTCGCCGAAAAGCTGTGTCATACCGAGTTTTTTGCCGATAATTGCTTTTTTCATGGTTAAAAAATCCTCCTAAACAGTTATTGGTTGAGTACTTGGCTCAACGTGACCGTGAATTTGCTTCGATCGCTTTTAGTCCATCTTGATTTCAAGATCAACGCCGGCGGGAAGCTCGAGACCCATGAGTGCATCAACCGCTTCTTTGGAAGGATTGATGATGTCAATCAGTCTCTTGTGAGTACGATACTCAAATTGCTCACGAGAGTCTTTATACTTATGGACAGCTCTGAGAATGGTGATAATTTCCTTGTCGGTCGGGAGCGGAATGGGACCGGAAACCTTAGCGCCGAAACGCTTAGCAGTTTCAACTATCTTCTCGGAAGACTGGTCGATAAGTGTGTGGTCGTAAGCCTTGAGTCTTACTCTGATTTTCTGCTTTGCCATAGTTTTGCCTCCTTCAAAAATTGCTGCACGCCCTCGTGGCGGAGCTATGCAGATATTTGTTGGGGACACAGAAAATTCTGAACAACGCATCCGGGTGTTTCATACCACCCTATTACAAAACCGAACTTTAAGTTTCCTTAAAATTCGGGTACACAAATATAAAATTGCATAAGGAACCGCGCGGGCACGCCCACGGGTTATCCAAACAAAAAAATATTTTGTGTTCAGCTAAGTTCTGCTGTCGCCCGGTTTTTCGGACATACTCTGCGGAAATTACCTGCATATTTCAGCAGCAACCTCCCGCTTCATCGCACATCAAGCCTGATTATTATACTATATATAGAGAAAAAAAGCAATACGAACGATTGCTTTTTAACAAAATATTTACAATTATTTTTACTGATTTTTCGCTTCTTCCGGCGGTTCCATCTTGGGATATATAAGTTTTGCATGTACCGCAAATCTTTCATAATCCCGGATATTTGTACATGTACTGAGTGTCAGTATCCTGTCATAAGGCGTAAAGGTCAGTTTTTTGGTGAATATCGACTGATCCTGCATGGAATTTGCAAAGGCAATAAAAGCCTCCTCGTTTTCAAATGTTGTGACAAAATACGGGTCGGTTTCATGTACAACATGTGCTGAAAATATCTCATATATATGAAGTCCATCATCAGTGGTTATTTCCACAAGACCGTTTTCAAAGAATTTTTTATCTCTGAAATTGAACAGTGTGTGGAACATCGAGCCATCGGTCATATTATGACCATAAATAACGGTATTATAATTATCGGTAAGCTTTTTGGAATTTGCACAATCAACAAACAGCGCGCCCGAGTACATATACTGCTTCGCAAAGGTGTAATGCAGATAATAATCATTATCAACCCCTTGCACAACAGGATAGTCAACCCTTGTGCCGTCAATTTTTATCCAGCCGTAAACGTCCTGGTTGATGGATTTAAGTGTATTAAGCTTGCTTCGTATCAAAAACTGTTCATCCACGGTTTCACTTCCGCCGTCATCATACACATTGCCGGTAATGGGAGAAACAACAGGACTCTGGAGCGATGTTACCAATGCACCATCGGGCGCAATACCGCTATTATCATAAAACAAGTCGCGTATGTCCTCATATGCGTTATTTGCACGCACCTTTGAAGTGAGCTGATCCGCCATAAGCCACGCACTGTACGCGAAAACCGCAACGCAAATAAACATAATCGACTTACGCAGAATATTTGCAATATCAGTTTTCTCGCTTTCAGATTGCTCGCTCGATATATCCTCAGGCGCGAGCTGTTCCAGTGACAGCGCAAAAGCATTTTCGTCAATCACTGCATTGCGGTTTCTTTTATTTGCCGACACAAGCCTCACACCTTTCGATAAATCTACAATATTATTTTATTGCAAAGCAGGCATTTTTTCAATACAGAATTTTTAAAGATATTTTTAATATTTTAAAATGCCTATCCCCCTGCCCACGGGTTTACCGGCTTTTATCCACTTCACAAGATTTTTTTGGAGCGTGGTGTTCTGCGGATAGTCGTCGGGTTTTTCCTTGTAGGGTCCGAATACCCACTGAATAGGCGCCGCAGGCTCATTCGTAACTCCGTAAATATAAAAATCGCGTCCGAACTTTGCAATAGCAGAATCTGCGGGAAGCAGTTCCTGCAGATTTGGGTGTATCATCCAGCTGTTGCAGATTATGGGTATATCCTTGAGTCCCAAAGATTTGTCGAAGAATATCTTCGCCTTTTCATAGGATTCGAGACATGCCTCATGAGTGAATTTGAGATACGACGGAATATGTATTGTCATTGCCTTTTGACCGTTTTTGTATTGAACGCCGTTATACTCAAAATCGGTCTTTATTTCAAATGTCTCATATTCAAGACGGCCGAATTTGAAATATATGGGATTGGGTCTTACAAAACCGGAAAGCCATTGAAAATTATCTATTCCGACAACCTCGGATTTCTTTTCCTTGTAGTTGCGCATAATACGCACACAAATATCAGACATGCTGTCGTAGTACACATCCATATCCCATCCGTTTTTCATGTACACATCATATGCTTTTTCGCACAAAAGAAGCTGTATATATAATAGGAAGGAACAAGACGGCATTTCAAGTTTTTCGGCGAGCGCAACCGCATTTTTGTGGCACGTTTCAAAGTCCTCGCCGTGAAGCACCAACAGTTTTGCAATTTCCTCCTTCAAGAGAGGATCGGAATTTTTCTTTGCTTCCATTTCCCAAAAAAGCACAACAGCCTCTTCCGGCAGAGATATTCTTTCAAACAAAACCTTGTAATCCATTTTTATACACCTCAATATTCGAGTATTTCCGGGACGCCTCTAGAAGCTCCCCACAGCCCACGCAACAATGTACGAGCCAAATGTCATAATAAGTCCCGCCAGAACAACGCCGAGGAATATTGCGGGAACGGCAATTTTGAGGCGCATATTGAGAAGCGTAGCAATAACAGCACCCGACCACGCTCCGGTGCCGGGCGCAGGTATAGCAACAAAGGTTATGAGTCCGATTATGGCATAACCCATTATCTTATCGGCTTTTTCAGCCAAACGCTTTTCGTATTTGGTAGCTGTCTCACCCAAAAGCCTCGTCGTCTGAAGCCAAGAAATGATCCTGCGCCCAAAAAGCATAATAAACGGCACAGGGAGCATATTTCCGATTATACAAATAATAAGTGCTATCACCGGATTCACACCCATAGTCGCCGCGACAGGTATAGCACCTCTCAGCTCTATTACCGGCACCATAGATATGCCAAAAAGTATGGCGGCATTTTTCAAATTAAGCATTTCACACCTTATGATGTCATCAAAGTGACATCACCCTTTTAAAAATCAGTCTATCCAGCCGGTAAGCTTTTTAAATACAGGCCACGCATCGTCGGCATAGAATCGATGTCCCTCCGAACCGATAACATGAGCACAGTTGTCGGGAACTCCTGCCGCGGCATATATTTTTTCAACCGTTTCGTAAGCCTTATTTGCCGCATCAAGCGGGAATATCTCATCCTTTGCACCATTTACGATTATGAGCTTTTTGGGCGCAAGAAGGCAGGCAAGATCCTGCATTTCAAAGTATTTATACTGATCCGGCATTAAATTACATGGGCAATGGGCAATAGAGTAAATAGAAGCCTCCAGTGTACAGAACGCGCACGAGGGCATTACAGCCTTTATCCTGTCCTCTGTACAGCTTGCGTAATATGTTGCAGTTCCGCCGCCCGAGTTACCCATGCAGGCAATACGGTCGGTATCAAGCTGTTCAAAATAATAAAGAGTATCAATTGCTTGAGAAATATCCAACGCGCGCTCTCCGATAACCGTTCTGCCCACGAGAATAGCCTGCATGGCTATCAGATGGCATCTTCCCAATTCATGATCTTTTTTATCGCTTTCGCACTCACCGAATGCTCGCTGTTCCATGACAAGCGCAGCATAGCCTTCTTTCACGGCACGGATGGCAAAATCACGGTCGCCACCGGAAATTTTAGCTTCATCACCGGGATATTTGGCTATACCCAGAGAAATATGCATACCCGTGGAATGCCCCTGCAAACAGATAACCACAGGGCAGGGCTTTTTAGCCGCCTTGGGAATAAGCAAATGGCAGGGCACAAAATAGCCGGGCTCACTTTCAAAGGAATAGCGGATTTCGGTATAAGTTTCCTTGTCCTCGGTATATTCTATCTCAGGTTTAGCGTCAATAGTTTTGGCAGGCTTTTTGATTATTTCGGCATATTTATTCTTTACCTTTTCACGCCATTCGGCATAATCACAACCGTCATTATACGTGAATTCGGGAGTGATGGTTTTTATTAACTCCTTGTGGAAGGTTGAAGGATTGTAATTCTTCATAACACTTTCTCCTTGAAAATAAAAAATGGAAATACGGCTGTCAATAAAATACCGCAAAATTCTATATTAATAATATCACAACATTGCCCCGAAGTCAAGGTTTTACCGTAATTTTTCTGATATTCAGGTACAAAAAAGGCTCCTTACGGAGCCTTTTTTATATCTGATTATTTATGCGGTTTCCTGCACCTCGAACCATTCTTCGGGAAGAATTACCGCGTAGTACATCTTGTAGTTATTGGAAGAAGAAGTGTAGGTACGGATCGTCTGTCCCTGCATTTCCTCTGCATCAACCTGTTCAACAACATATTCTTCGTTTTCATCAATAGAAAGCTTGAATATGGGAGTGTTGCCTATGGTAACACTTCTTTCGGCACCGTCGATGAATACTACGTTACCGTCGTACACGCCGTTTTCGCCGATTGTTGCGAGACCTGCTGCGGTTGCATTGTTAAGGCTTTCAAACTTCTGGTCTGCATCGGATACCAGAGTAATGGAACCGTTTGCAGCCTGACGTACAACAGAACCTATTGCAAAGAACTCGTCATCCACCGCAACATATGCATCGGTAATTGTTTCAATAGTACCGGTGAACACGTTAAGAACATCGTAAGTCTTGTAGGTCTTACCGTTATCAAGAACCGTTCCATGAGAAAGAACTATTCTGTTACCGGTGTACTGGGTAGAACCTGCAAAATCGTCGCCGTTGGTAAGGTAAGCAACAACAAGAGTGTAAACAGAGCTGTTTTCGTTCTTGCGGAGAACAGCGGATTGAAGCTTGCCGGAAGCATTTTCGGGCATGTTAACCTTGGTGTAACGCTTTACGCTTTCATACTCGCCCTCGGGAGAGAACTTAGCTACATACACCTCGGAGTTTTCGTCCAGATTGATATATTTACCGTCAATCTTGTAAAGTCCGGTGTAACGGTCATATTCAAGATTTCCGTTAACCTTGATTTCATGTTCCTCATCCTTGACAATTATTTCTGGATAAAGAACGTATTTACCGTCAATAGCATCGGTGATGGTAACAACACGGTGTATATACAGTGATATTTCATACTTTTCATGAATGGGCATTGTAACCGCCTTGCCATTCATGAAGCCGATGAAATTATTAACATTCTGTACAGCACCGGTCTCGGGATCAACACTTACCTCGCTGTCGCCCTCGTTAATAATAAACGCATAGCTGTAAGGATTGTAGCCGATAGCATCGGAGCCTGTGGAGTAAAGAACCTTGTCATTCACAACATATATTGCTTTTTCAGCAGATTCAACAGTGAGATACTTACCGGAATGGTCAATATTCTTCACAGGGTTATTGGCAGTAGCATAAGTGACCACCATACCGTTGCCGAGGGTGTACTTAGTATTTTTACCTGTGCCGCGGCGAGAAGCTACGTTGGTGATTTCAGGCTCAACAACTTCCTCGATTACGGTGAAGCCGCCTCTGTTGTACACCAGTACATAGTCCTTTTCTTCAGCCTCAGTGTTGAGAAGAATGTTTTCTTCGTCAATGGTTTCGGACTGAGATGCATCGGGATCTCTGAGGATGTATGCGCCCTTGGAGGTAATATCCTTGATCTGCTTGAAGGACATTTCAAAAATGAGAACTATGTCATCCTTGCCGTCGTTATCAAGGTCAATTGTCTGCTGTGCGTATTTGCCGTTGCCACTGTAAAATACGGGGTATACTTCGGACAAGTCCTTGTCGGATGCGATGGGAGCGATAACGCCCTTGTCGGAAACGGTGTAAACAATTTCATGAACATTGTAATGTTTACCGTTTACGGAGATAAGCTCGGGATTTCTCAGGTCTGTAGAAGAGGTGGTGTTCTTATCGGGCTCATCATAAGCCACTTCAAGCTCGGACTCGGTGTCGAGCGCGGAGGTGATAACGGAGCCAAGAACAATCGAGTTCTTTTCACCGATTTTGCCTCTGGACATAACGCGCAGATATCCAAGAATATTGTCATCAGATTCGACATCCTCGCTTATTTCAAGCTCGTCAAAGTCGTAATATACGCCTTTATTTGAAACCTCGCCCTTGGCGTTTACTTCCGCCAGGTAATAAGCATTCTTTTCGCCGGACT
This sequence comes from Oscillospiraceae bacterium, assembly GCA_015065085.1. Taxonomy (NCBI): domain Bacteria; kingdom Bacillati; phylum Bacillota; class Clostridia; order Eubacteriales; family Oscillospiraceae; species Oscillospiraceae bacterium. The sequence continues at coordinate 63,598 of SVQW01000002.1, forward strand.
TGTTGTAACCATCAAGATTGAAGTTTTCTGTACCAACTATCTGATAGGTGATTTTTTTGAAGTTATAGATGTCTTCTGCAATGGTGAAGGGTCTTGTGGTGGTTATGGGGAAGTTTTCAAAGTAGATGGTCTCTTTTACTTCCTGTGCGTTAGGCGCCTCCAGTGCGTTGTAAAGTATCTTCGCCATTTCTCCTCTGGTAAGCAGCTTGTCAAACGCTATGCCCTCAAGACCTTCGGTAAGTCCTACGGTGCGTGCCTTGGTTATGTAACCCAAGGGATATGAAAGATTCTTATAACCGATAAGCCTTGTCACCATGGTAAGTGCATCCTGATAAATGATATTTTCGGAAGGCTCAAAGGTGGTTGGGGTGGTTCCGTCTACCACGCCCTGGTCATAGCACCATGATATCATAGTATTGTAAAAAGGGTCGGTAAGGTCGGTGAAGGGGGTGAGATTCTGTCCGCCTTCATTGGAATATGTGGTATAAAGTCTGTACACGAGAGCCGCGAATTCTTCACGGGTCACCAGATCTTCGGGAGCGTATTCGGTTTCGGTTTTTCCGTGTATTACTCCCAGCGCAGTAAGGGTGCTGATAGCTTCATATGCATCGTGCTCAACACTTACATCGTTGAATGCCGATACAGAAAAAATGCTTAAAGCGCCCATAATTACAGCAAATACCATTGCCATAATGCGTTTTGAGTTTTTCATGTAATATGTTCCTCCTAAATGTTTATGATGTTTTTATTGTCGTTTCGGGTTGTTTTCCTGTCGACGCGAATATGATACCACAAGTCAATTCGTTTGTCAATGGATTTCGACCTTTTGTAGTATAACTGTAACGTACAGAACAAAAACAACGTGTTTTTGTATTTTCATGTAATCGCTTTGAAATATACCGACCAGATTTTACAAGTATCACTTTACATTTTTATGTCTTTTCGGGCATTTTTACAAATTAATCGTTTTTACTGTTTTCGTATTGATTTTGTTACCTATTTATAGTATAATATATAGGCACATTTAAAATTAACACTTTATTAATTTAATTTGTTAATACATTACTTGACTAAAGTGTGATTTGGGTGTATAATTCTCTCATAATTTATTGAGCCATATATTTTCACAGAGGTATATTATATGAACATAACGCTTGACACATTGCGCAAAGAAGAAGAAGTTGCTCTGAAGCTTCGTAGTCTTTATGAGAATTTAGGTTACAAGAAATTCAAAATGGCAAAATTTGAAGAATACAGTTTTTATGTTGAAAACATGAATTTTCTTCAAAGTCATAACATAATAGCTTTCAATGACGCAAACGGACGTCTTATGGCGCTCAAGCCCGACGTAACGCTAAGCATCGTAAAGAATACCAATGCCGCAGGCAGTGTCACCGAAAAGCTGTATTACAATGAAAACGTTTACCGCATGAACATGCAGGGACGCGAATACAAGGAAATAAACCAGACCGGTCTTGAGGTTATCGGAAATATCACTCCGTACACCACTCTGGAAGTCGTGAACCTTGCCGCAAAAAGCCTTGAAATAATCCATAACGACTACATATTGGATGTTTCCCATATGGGCTATGTAATGGGTATGCTGGACGAGCTTGTACAGGACGATAATCTCAAATCAACTCTCGTCAAGTGCATCACCAAAAAAAATCTTCATGAGCTTGAAAAGGCTTGCAAAGAGAACGAAATTTCCGACGACACCACCAAAAAGCTGGGAATACTTGTTTCTTTAAGCGGCAGCTTTGCAAAGACACTTGAGAAAGCGCGTGCTTACGTTCTCAATCAGCGCATGCAGAACGCGTTGGACGAATTGGAAACACTTCTGGGCACCAACACATCAAAAATGCGTCTTGATTTTTCAATTATTAACGATATGAGCTACTACAACGGAATTATTTTCCAGGGATATGTGGCACCTGTACCAAAAGCTGTGCTTTCAGGCGGACGTTATGACAACCTTCTGCAGAAGATGGGCAAAAGCAAGCTGTGTGCTATCGGATTTGCGGTATACTTTGATGAATTCGACCGCTATTTCAAGGCACATTGCGGTGCCAAAACAGATGTTGTTATCCTGTACAACCAAAACACCGACCTTGCCGAGCTTTGGGCTAAAACCGCCGAGCTTTCTGAAAAAGGCAGTGTCCTTGTACTTGAAAATCTGCCCGAAAATGTTGAATATCTGCGTACGGAGGATATGAGAAAATGATAAATATTGCTTTACCAAAAGGTCGTCTGGGAGACAAGGTATATGAGCTTTTCTCCTCCATAGGCTACGATTGCAAAAGTATATACGAGGACAACAGAAAGCTTGTTTTTGAAAACAAAGAAAACGGTGTAAGATACCTGCTTATAAAGCCGTCCGACGTTGCCATATACGTGGAGCACGGTGCCGCGGATATAGGCGTTGTCGGGAAGGACGTCATTCTGGAGACCAATCCCGATGTTTACGAGCTGTGCGACCTTAACTTAGGAAAATGCCGTCTGTGTGTTGCTGCTCCCAACAATTACACCGAGGACAAAAGCGCCGTACTCAGAGTTGCCACAAAGTACCCCAATGTGGCAAAGAGCTACTATCTTTCCAAAAACCGCGAGATAGAAATCATAAAGCTCAACGGCTCGATAGAGCTTGCCCCTATTCTGGGACTTTCGGATGTCATCGTGGACATTGTGGAAACGGGAACAACACTGGTGGAGAACAATCTGAGAGTGTTTGACGAAATAGCATACAGCAGTGCGCGTTTTATAGCCAACAAAAGCTCCTACAAATTCAACGAAAAAGAAATCAATATCATGGTAGGTAAGATAAATGATAAAAATATTTGACATAAAGGATACGGATATTTCCTCCATCATCAAGCGCGACAACGAGTTTGACAGAAGTGTTGAAAATATCGTTGAGGACATAATCAAAAACGTACGTGCCAACGGCGACAAAGCACTTTTTGAATACTGCGAAAAATTCGACAAAGCAAAGCTCTCTTTTCTTGAAGTAACAAGCGAAGAAATTGACGAAGCCTACAACAGTGCCGAGCCGGAATTCATAAAAACTCTGGAAATGGCAAAGGCCAATATATATGATTATCATCGCCGTCAGAAACGCGAAAACTTTGTCGTCAACGAAAAGGACGGCGTGATTATGGGTCAGCGTATTATACCCATAGAAAAAGCCGGACTTTATGTTCCAGGCGGTACTGCAAGTTACCCCAGCAGTGTGCTTATGAATTCCATTCCTGCAAAAATAGCGGGAGTCAGCCAGCTTGTAATGGTTACTCCGCCCGGCAGCGATGGCAAAATTGCACCCGCCATACTCACAGCCGCAAAAGTTGCGGGGGTTGACCGCATATTCAAAGTCGGCGGCGCACAGGCTATTGCGGCATTGGCTTACGGAACCGAGACAATCCCAAAGGTTGATACCATAGTAGGACCCGGAAATATTTTCGTTGCCACTGCAAAGCGCATGGTTTTCGGTACGGTTAACATTGATATGGTGGCAGGTCCCAGCGAAATACTGGTGATTGCCGACGGTAAGGGAAATGCTTCACACATTGCCGCAGACCTGCTGTCACAGGCTGAGCACGACCGTCTTTCCAGCGCAATACTCATCACCGATTCTATGGATTTTGCAGTTAAAGTTCAAAATGAGCTGGAGGTACAGATTCCTCTGCTCCCACGTGCGGAAATAGCCCGTACTTCAATAGACAATAACGGAAAAATCATCATTGTCAAAGACCTGGCTCAGGCCGTCGATGTCAGCAATGCCATTGCCCCCGAGCACCTTGAGATAAGCACCGACGATCCCTTTGCGCTTCTCAACAGTGTTAAAAACGCAGGAAGTGTATTTCTCGGCAGAAATGTTCCCGAGGCACTGGGAGACTATTTTGCAGGTCCCAACCACACGCTCCCCACCAGCGGAACGGCACGTTTTTCCTCTCCCCTTTCCGTAGATGATTTTATCAAAAAATCCTCTTTCATTTACTACACCAAGGAAGCACTGGGACAGGTTCAGGAGCGTATTGTGGATTTTGCGCACCGAGAGGGGCTGGATGCCCATGCAAACAGCATTGCAATAAGATTCAAGGAGCAGAATAAATAAATGAGTAAATTCTTATCCTCAGCTTTCTCTGCGCTGGCACCCTACACCCCGGGCGAACAGCCGCAGAACAGAAAATATATAAAGCTTAACACCAACGAAAGTCCCTTTCCGCCTGCACCCGGCGTTATCAAAGCCATTAATTCCGACAAGGTTTCGGAATTAAACCTCTATTCCGACCCCCAGGCATCAACACTTATCAGTGCGATTGCCGAAAATTTCGGTGTGAGAGAAAATATGGTGGCTGTGGGAAACGGCTCAGATGAGCTTCTTGCCTTTTCCTTTATGGCATTTTGCGAAAAAGGCGTAGCTTATGCCGATATAACCTACGGGTTTTACGAAGTGTATGCAGAGCTTTTCGGACTTGACAGCAAGGTTATCCCCCTTTCTGATAATTTTGAGGTTGTGCCCGAGGATTATTTTAACTTGGGACGCACAGTTTTTATTGCAAATCCCAACGCCCCTACCGGACTTACACTACCCATTTCAAAAATCGAAGAAATTCTGATAAATAACCGCGAAAATCTGGTCGTAATCGACGAAGCTTACGTTGATTTCGGCGGAGAAAGTGCAATAAAGCTGGTTGACAAATACGACAACCTTCTGGTTATAGGTACATTTTCCAAATCCAGAAACCTTGCCGGCGCACGTATCGGATACGCCGTATCCAATCCGTCGGTTATAGAGGATCTTGGAAAAATGAAATTCTCCTTTAACCCCTACAACCTCAACCGTCTTTCCATTATTGCGGGTACCGAGTCTATGAAAGACCGCGCATATTTTGAAAAATGTACGGAGCTTATCAAACAGGCACGTGCTTTTGCGATAAAAGAGCTTAGCGACCTTGGCTTTGATATTCTTGACTCGAAAGCCAATTTCATTTTTGCCCGTAGCAATAAAATAAGCGGAAACGATTACTACCTAAAGCTTAAGGATCACGGCATACTTGTAAGATGGTTCAACCGTGACAGAATACGCAACTTCGTACGCATCACCATCGGCACAGAAGAACAGATGCAGGCACTTATTGATGCCACACGTGAAATACTCAGTTAAGGAGACTAATATGAGAACTTCAACAATTCAGCGCAAAACAGCCGAAACAGATATAAAAATCGAGCTTAATCTGGACGGAAGCGGACAGAGCTCCATTTCCACGGGATGCGGATTTCTCAACCACATGCTCACACTTTTTGCCAAGCACGGACGCTTTGACCTTAATGTATCCTGCAAGGGCGATACGGATGTGGATTTCCACCACACCACCGAGGATATCGGTATAGCACTCGGTCAGGCTCTAAAAGAATGTGTAGGCGACGGTGCGGGCATAACGCGCTATGCAGATATTGTGCTCCCCATGGACGAGGCGCTGATTCTTGCAGCAGTGGATGTTTGCGGACGTTCATATCTGGGCTTTGGACTTGAATTGAAAGCCGGCAAAGTCGGTGATTTCGACACAGAGCTGGTAAACGAATTTTTTGCGGCGTTGGTGGGAAATTTTCCCATTTCTTTGCACATAAAGCAGCTTGACGGAAAGAACACCCACCACATTATTGAGGGTGCTTTCAAGGCCGTGGCGCGTGTACTGAGCGCGGCACTGAAAATAAACAGTGACACCGCAGGTGAAATCCCTTCAACAAAAGGTAAATTATTTTAGGAAAGGTATCATATGATAGCTATTATAGATTACGGCGTAGGCAACCTGTTTTCCCTCTCCTCTTCTTTGGAGCACCTTGGGCTTGATTGTGTTATAACCAACGACCGTGAAACCATTAAAAATGCAGAAAAAATAATCCTACCCGGTGTAGGTGCTTTTTCGGATGCACGTGCTCTTCTCAAAAAGGACGGGCTGGATGATTTTTTGATAGAGCAGGCAAAGAGCGGTAAGCCGTTTTTCGGGATCTGCCTCGGAATGCAGTTACTTTTCGATAAAAGCTTTGAATACGGCGTGCATGAAGGTCTGGGACTTATAAAGGGAGAAATACGTCCTATTCCCACTGCTCTGAAAATCCCGCACATCGGTTGGAATTCTCTGAATTTTGAAAAGGACGACCCTCTGCTTAAATACATAAAAAACGGTGATTATGTTTATTATGTTCATTCCTACTGTGCAATGGACTGTGAAGAAAGCCTTGTGGCATCCTCCGATTACGGCACGAAGGTCACGGGTATAGTCAGAAACGGCAATGTGTGCGGTACACAGTTCCATCCCGAAAAAAGCGGAGCTGTGGGACTTAACATTCTCAAAGCCTTCGGCGAAATGTAAAAGGAGAACGGTATGAAAATTTTTCCCGCAATTGACTTGCGCTTCGGCAATGTTGTGCGTCTTTCAAAAGGTGACTACAATGCCATGAATACATACAGCGAAGATCCCCGTGAGATAGTGAGACTTTTCAAATCAAAGGGTGCCGAGTATCTGCATATTGTTGACCTGGACGGTGCAAAGGACGGTAAGCCCACGAATTTCGAGGCAGTGAAAGCAATTATTTCCGAGGGTGGTCTGTTCACCGAGGTGGGTGGCGGAATACGTAATGAGCAACGGATTTGCGACTATCTTTCCATGGGCGTTTCCCGTGTTATTCTGGGAACAGCTGCAGTGGCGGATTTTGATTTTACTTGCCGAATGGTTGAAAAGTACGGTGAAAAAATCGCCATCGGCGTAGACGCGCGCGACGGAAAGGTTGCCGTAAGCGGTTGGCTTGAAACCTCCGGGCAGAATTCGGTGGATTTCTGTAAAAAACTTGCAGAGGTTGGTGTAAAAACCGTTATTTACACCGACATTTCCAAGGACGGAATGCTAAGCGGAACAAACCTTGAGGTATACAAAACTCTGAGCACTATAAAAGGCCTTGATATTGTAGCTTCCGGCGGAATTTCCTTTGAAAGCGAAATCACTCAGCTTAAGGATATGGGAATTTACGGTGCTATTGTAGGCAAAGCAATATATGAAAACAAACTGCAGCTCGACAAGGCTATTGAGCTGGCAAAATAAAGGAACAGGTATGATTACAAAAAGAATTATCCCCTGCCTTGATGTACGTAACGGCAGAGTAGTCAAGGGAACCAATTTTGAGGGCATAAAGGACGTAGAGGATCCCGTAGAGCTTGCAAAATTCTACAACGCAAGCGGCGCAGACGAGCTTGTTTTTTACGATATAACCGCAAGCTACGAAGGGCGCGGACTGTTTGTGGATGTGCTGAAAAAGGTGGCGTCCGAAATATTTATTCCGCTGACGGTAGGCGGAAGTATAAACACCACCGATGACTTTGACCGCGTCCTAAAATGCGGTGCGGACAAGGTCAGTGTAAACTCAGGAGCGATAAAAGACCCGTCACTTATTTCGGCGGCGGCAAAAAAGTACGGTAACCAGTGCGTTGTTCTTTCCATGGATGTGAAGCGAGTGGACGGTAAATTCACGGTTTTTGCCAAGGGCGGACGTGAAAACACGGGCATAGATGCGCTGGAATGGGCCGTTTTCGGCGAGAAAAACGGTGCAGGCGAATTGGTTGTCAACAGCATTGATACCGACGGTGTAAAAGGCGGGTTTGATCTTGAGATGCTGAGCGCCATCGGAGATAAAGTAAATATCCCCATAATCGCAAGCGGCGGTGCCGGAAATATGGAGCATTTTGATACGTTGTTTAAAACCGTACCCAGAGTGGATGCAGGTCTTGCCGCTTCAATATTCCACTATCGTCAGGTAGCTATCAAGGATTTGAAGAATTACCTTAAAAACAATAACATTGAAATGAGGATTTAGTGACATGGAACTTAAATTTGACGAAAAAGGCCTTATTCCCTGCGTTGTACAGGATTTTATTACAAAAAAGGTACTCACCGTAGCTTACATGAACAAGGAAAGCCTCGAAATAACTCTCAAAGAAAAGCGCACCTGCTTCTTCTCCAGAAGCCGTCAGGTATTGTGGCGCAAGGGTGAGCATTCCGGCAACGTACAGCATCTTGTACGCCTCACCTCCGATTGTGACAACGATGCGTTAGTGGCAGAGGTCATAAAGGACGGACCCGCTTGCCATCTCGGTACAGACAGTTGTTTTAACAATCTTATTTATAATGACGATGCACAGAGTGAGTTTTCCATTGAAGCTCTCTACCGCCTTATCGAGGGCAGAAAAACCGAGAAAAAAGAAGGCTCCTACACCACATATCTTTTTGAAAAGGGCAAGGAAAAGATACTCAAAAAAGTCGGTGAGGAATGTACCGAGGTTATTATTGGTGCCATGAAGGACAGCAAGGAGGAAACTATTTACGAAATATCCGACCTTGCATATCATGTACTTGTGCTGATGGTGGAAATGGGAATTACTGTTGACGACATCAAAAACGAGCTTGCCTCCCGTCATGTTGTGGACAAAAAGGTAAAACAGGAAACCATGAAATAATAATATATCAAAAGCCAAACAGACATGCAAAATGCATGTCTGTTTGGCTTTTATTTATATATTCTTTATTTAACGATTTTGTTAAGCCTGCGGTATTCGGTGGGGGAAATTCTTTCGGACTGGCGGAATTTTTTGATGAAAAAGCTGTAATCACCGAATCCGCACTGCATTGCTATATCCGTTATCTTATCGTCGGTGGTGACAAGAAGCTTCTTAGCTTTGGAAAATCTGCAAACGTTTCTGTATTCAATAATGCTAAGCTTGGTTTTACGCTTAAAAACATGGCACAGATAATAGGTGCTGACGTTCAATTCACGTGCAATAGAGGAAATGTCTGTATCCTGTGTAATATTTTCCTGGATATAAGATATGACACGGTCGACAAGTGGTTCCTCGCGTGTGCCTGATGCAGATATATCGGCATTATTGAGAAGCTCGGCAAGGTTAATGAGATTTTGGCGCACACTTCCCTTGCGGGTCTTTATATTGTCTATATATTCATCCATCTTCTTCACATCGACGCAGTGCATATTACGGCAGGAAATGGGATAAAACGCAAACACTGCGGCGAGCATACGGTCGGTATCATCATAAGCTGAAAGCTCGTCGGCAAGCTTTTGGCTGTCCATAAACTCATTGGTTTCGGAATATACACACTCACCCTCATATTTGCCCAGCTTATTAACGATTTTCTGCGTATAACCGCCGTCGGTTTTAAATTCACCGCAAAGTATATCCTGCTCATTTATTTTTGCAATAAGTATCTCGCGTGCAAAGTCATAAGCATCCTCGACCTTCTTTACACCTGCGGCACGTTCGCGGTCATAGATAACATATATCCAACCGTCCTCGCCCTCAATGGCATCGGGATAAGAAACAGTATCGCGTCCGTCAAGAAGAAGCTTATACGGCCAGGTTGCGCCATCGTCCTCAGACAGCATTGCGGTAAGATTATTCCTGCCGGTATATTCATGATGGTTTATCATAAGAAGTCTGCCCGAATTAAGACGTCTTACATGAAATCGCGTTGAAGGATTGGGGACGGAATAACGCCTGCCGTCCACCCAGGTGATACCCCTGTCGTACGATTCGGTAATTCCCGTACCGGTGGTAGTACGCGTAAGCATACAAAGTGCACCGTTTTTCTTTTCAAATATCATGCTTTCGTCATATGAACGTCCCGGCATGTTGGAGCATCCGCCAAGATATGTTATGGTTTTGCCGTTGTCTGTACTGATATGTACGTTAGCGCCTGAATTTCTGAAGTTTTCTTTGGCCCAAAAATCATCGGAACGGTAAATATGCTTTTTGAGCAGTGAGCAATACGACCAGTAATCCCAGACACAAATCGGGAACAGCCACTCTCCTCCGGACAGTACGGTAGGCTTATTGAGCATAACACCGTAGCCAACGAAAAACTCCTCCGACCATTTAAGCTCGTCGGCATCGGGATCTTCGCATATAACGGCATAGGTTTCAAATTCATGTCCCAGACACCAGAAAAACCACAGCCTTCCCAGCGGGTCTATCCATACAGTGGGGTCAAAGCAACGGTGAGTTTCACCCGCGTAAGCGGCACACACCGGCTCTGTCCAGTTTTCGCCGTCATCGTCACTTTGTATCACAACGCTGTAATTTCCGCAAAGCTCATCCAGCATACCGGAATAAAACGTACAGAAAAGCCTTCCGCTTTTTGTTCTTTCCACTGACGGAATCCCCTGCCATATACGGTAAGGAGTGGAAAATTCAATCAGTTTTTCTTTATCGCTTATAAACATCTTTTCACCTCATGAGTTTTTTACAGTATAAAACAACATTTTGTAAAAAAATATAACGATATTGTCATAAAAACTCTTTCAGCTTTTGATAAATATCCTTGGGATCGGAAACGTTTTTAATATTCTGCCAGAATGGCGGAAATGTTTCCTTTGTTTCGTCATACATAAAGCGCTCATCAACAAGAAGTGCAAAACCGCGGTCGTTTTCAGTACGTATAACACGCCCCATCGCCTGAAACACCCGGTTCATGCCGGGATAAAAGAAACTGTAATTAAAGCCGTTTTCATCATTTTCGGTGAAATATGTTGACACGGCACTGCGCTCAACGCAGGGGGACGGCAATCCCGTACCGATTATCACAACACCCGTCAATCGGTCGCCCGTAAGGTCTATACCCTCGGAAAAAATACCTCCCATAACCGCAAAACCCACCAATGTTTTTTGGGGTGATTCCTTGAAAAGCGAAATGTACATTTCGCGCTCTGCCGATGACATTTTTCGCTTCTGCATGATAAAATCGGAATCCGGGTACATCATCCTGTATATAGACGATGCTTTTTCCATATAGGAAAAAGAAGGAAAAAACACAAGATAATTTCCGGTTTTTACGCTTACGGCGGCTTTTACCGCACGAACAAGCTCGGTAAGATTACCATCGCGGTCATTGAATTTGGTAGAAAGCCCATAGGACATAATAAGGAAATTATCCTGCAAAAACGGCGAAGGCACCTCATATTTAAGGTCGTGATCCTCATATCCCAGCATTGTCAGATAATACTCCCATGGCAAGAGTGTTGCCGAAAAGAACACCGCGGTTCCGCTGTTTTTAACCACATTTTTGATACGATCGCCAGGGTTTACGCAGTAAAGTCTGATTTTTTTATCCTCATCCACATATCTCACACAGCTTTTGTCGTACTGCAACGCCGTATTCACAAAATGACGGCATTCCAACATAAGGCTTATAAGCTCGTTGAATTTTTCTTTCTCCAGCCCGGTAAAGACCTCGCGGTTCTTTTTCATTGCTTCCGAAAGCATCATGTGAAAGCGGTTGACACACAGGTACAGTGCCTCAGGCATATCAAAGCTGACATATTCCGAGTATTCCTCCGCGTCTGCCACAAGGGAGTCGATGTAGCCCTGTATTTTTTTTATAACATCGTCAAGCTGAGGGAAGCTGTCTTTAAAAGTATTATTGAATTTTGCAAACCATGATTTTTTCAGCTCTGCGGAAAACATTTCACGTGCACGGTCCGCCAGGTTATGAGCCTCGTCCACCAGAAGGACAAACTTTTCGCCCGTTTCGTTATGACGGCGTATAGCGGCACGGGGGTCGAACACATAGTTATAATCCCCTATCATGACATCGCACCACTCAGAAATGTCAAGAGAAAACTCGAACGGACACACCTTATGCTTTTCGGCGTATTCACGCACCGTTTCATCCGTAATTATCCATTCGTTTGTTATTATATCAAATATGGCATCATTCACACGGTCATAATAGCCGTTTCCGCGTTCACAGCTTTCGCAGGGGTAATCCTTTTCCTTTACACCGGGGTAAATGCACATTTTGCCCTTGGCGCTTATGGTCACGCACTTAATAAACGGATTCTCGCCGCCGATAAGTTTTAAAGCCTCGCGCGCTACCGACTGAGTAGATGTTTTGGCTGTAAGGTAAAATATCTTATCGGTGTTTTTATTAAAGCTCAAAACGGCGGGATACAGGGTAGACATGGTCTTGCCTATTCCTGTGGGAGCATTTACGTAAAGACTGTAATTATGAGTTACGGCAGTGTAGCACTCCTTCATAAGATCACTCTGACCTGCTCTTGCCTTTTTGAAAGGAAAACGAAGCTGTTTCACTCCGATAGTGCGCTTATTGTGCATATCCAGCGCCAGAAGCGCCCATTTGCCGTAAGAGTGCACCAGAGAGTGAAAAAACTCCGTTATCTGAGAAGACGTAAAGGAATAATTGAAGGTACGTATTTCGTTTTCCTCTACATGATAATATATAAGCTTAACATTTATAACATCAAGCTTTTTTGACTTCATCAGCATATAGGCATAGCACTTTGCCTGTGCAAGATGAAGCCGTGAAAAATGCTCATCTATAAGTGCCAGAGGATATATGACCGACTTTATTTCGTCAACTGTATATTCAAAGCCGTCAAAGGTAACACCGTCGGCACGTCCGCCCACTTCGAGTATATAATCGCTGAATTCAAGTGTCGCCGAAAGACGCACCTCTGCCTTGTACTGTTCGTCCTTTAAAAGACATTCCCGCTGTATCATGCGGTGGACAGCCGTACCGTTTATCAGCTCGTAGTGACTGCCGCTTTTCTTCACATCACCCATTCTGAGGACAAAAGCACATAATTCACGCACACTGAGTGAAATCTTCGGCTTTGTATCTTTATCGGAAAATACAGGCTTCACGACAGTCAATCCTTTCTTTTATTGTGCAGAAGTAATTATATCCCCTGCCCTCGCGGCAAACGGGAGTTCCATGTAAAACTCCATCTGGGGATGAGGTGTAGATTCTATGGGATTCATTTTGCTGTCATACAGTCTGCCGATGGTTATATCACAAGCTGTCTTGCCGGGGGTGAGAAAACGTGCCGCTTCTCCATAAAGCATTTTGTTCTTCTGACAGCATTTTGCAAGTCCTGTTTCTGCATCGTAATCCGTGATAGTGGCAAAGAACGATTTTTCTTTAAGATAACCTGCCGTGGAAGCAAGGTTAGGCTCTTGCATTGAATTATTGAAATAGTAACCCGTGCAGTATTCACGGTGGGAAACGCTGTCAAGCTCTCTGAGAATCGCAGGATTGAACTCCCTGCCCTCCGCCCAGTCATCCATTGCCATGCGATAAGCATTTGTAACAACAGCTGTGTAGTAAGCGCTCTTCATTCTGCCCTCTATCTTAAAGCTGTTTATACCGGCTTTATAAAGCTCGGGAATATGCTCCACAAGGCACATGTCGCGTGATCCGAAAATATAGGTTCCCTCGGGATGAATTTCACCGGTAAGAATATTTTCGGGACGCTTTTCCTCCGCAAATCGGTATATCCAGCGGCAGGGCTGAGCACACTTACCCTCGTTTGCCCCGCGTCCCGTGTAATAATCCGACAGCAGGCATCTGCCCGAAACAGACACACACATAGAACCGTGCACAAAGGCCTCAAGCTCCAGTGTGTTTGGTGTTTTGGCACGTATTTCGGCAATTTCCTCAAGAGTCAGTTCTCTTGCAAGAACAACGCGTTTGGCACCCATATCATGCCATGCACGGCAGGACTGATAATTAAAATTTGCCCCCTGAGTTGAAATGTGGACATCAATATCGGGAAGGCACTTCTTAACCTGACAGAATACGCCCAGATCCGCAACAATAAGAGCATCAGGCTTTATTTCACCCAGCTTTTCAAGGTATTCGGGCAGTTTATCTATGTCGTTGTTACGCGGCATTGTGTTTACGGTGACGTAAACCTTCACACCTGCCTGATGAGCTTTTGCTACCGCGGCTTTCATTTCGTCAAATGAAAAATTATCTGCCGCAGCACGCATGCCAAAGCTGTCACCCGCAAGGTACACCGCATCTGCACCGTACCTTACGGCAAATTCAAATTTTTCATAATTTCCTGCCGGAGAGAGTATCTCCGGCTTTTTAATCTCGTTTACCATAGCGTTATATAAATTCGAAGAATGCTTTTACTGCTTTATAGGTCATATAAACATCGGTTTTTGACACAAGCTCATAAGGCGCATGCATGGAAACTACCGCAACACCGATATCCACCGTGTCAACATTAAGGTTGGCAACATATTTTGCAACCGTTCCGCCGCCGCCCAGGTCCGTTTTACCCAACTCTGCAGTCTGCCACAGTGCACCGCCCTTTTCAAAGGCACGTGCAACCTGTCCGATATATTCGGCAGAGGCATCAGAGGTACCGCTTTTTCCGCGTGAGCCTGTGTATTTTGTAAGCACGACACCGTTATTGATAAATGCGGCGTTACGCTTTTCGTATGCATCTGCGTAGTCGGGGTCGAAGCAGGCATTTACATCGGCAGAAAGACACTTGGAATTATTGAGGGCCTTTCGGGGATTGACCTTTTGGCTGTTTGCCAGTTCCACAATAAAGTCATAAAGGAAATTGGACTGGAGTCCCGTGTTTCCGTCACTTCCCGTTTCTTCCTTATCGGCAAAAACGCTCACAAGTGTCTTTTCGGGCATGTCCGCTTCAAGTATTGCCATAAGCTGAGGATACGCACAAACGCGGTCATCGTGACCGTATGCGGCAATAAGACTTCTGTCAAAGCCTACATCGCGTGCCTTGAAGGTGGGGACCGCACTTATTTCGGCACAGGTAAAATCGCGCTCGGTGATACCGTATTTTTCGTTTATGAGCTTCATTATATTTTCTTTAATCTTTTCGCCCGAGTCACTATCCGTGGGACGGGTTCCCAAAATTATATTCAGTGTCTCGGCGGGAATGGCTTCATGCATGGGCTTAGTCATTTGGTTTGTACCGAGATGAGGAAGCAAGTCACTGATATAGAAAACAGGGTCGTTTTCGTCTTCTCCGATACTGATTTCAACCTGTCTGCCGTCAAGACAGCTAACCACGCCATGAAGAGCAAGCGGAATTGTCGTCCACTGATATTTTTTTATGCCGCCGTAATAATGGGTCTTGAAAAAGGCAAAACCGGAATCCTCATAAAGCGGATTGGGTTTTAGGTCTATTCTCGGACAGTCTATGTGTGCCGCTGCAATGTTCACACCGTTATCAACACTCTTCTTGCCGATTACCGCAAGTATCACGGCTTTACCGCGGTTATTGAAATATACCTTGTCGCCTGATTTGTATTCTCTGTCATATTCAAATTCATTAAAGCCGTTCTTTTTTGCCATAGCAATAACGGTATCGGTCGCCATACGTTCGGTTTTACTGCTGTCTAGAAATTTTTTATAGTCCTCGCAGAAGTTATATGCTTTATTTATTTCTTCTTCCGAAAGCACCTCATAGGCGCTTTTGGCTTTATACATAAGCTCGCTCATTTTTTGTTACCTCCAGAATATTTCTGTATTTTTCAATTGACCTTTTAATTTTTCCCACGTAATTGCGCGTTTCTTCAAAGGGTATGTGGTAAAGCGCGCCGTCCTTATAATATCTTTCATCTTTCATCCAGCTTTTTATTCTGGCGCGCCCTGCGTTATATGCAGCATGGGCAACATCCGCATCGTCAAACTCCTCGTAAAGCATAGACAAAAGAAGGGTCCCGTAGCGTATATTCACCTCCGGGGACATAATGTCAAGGCTTTCGCTGTCTTCACCCGTTTTGGTGCACAGCCACTCAAAAGTATCCTGCGTTATCTGCATCAATCCAAGGGCATTTTTGGGAGACACGGCATCTGCATCAAAACCACTCTCGCACAGAATGGTAGCATAGACCACAGATGGCTCAATGCCGTATTTGTGCGAATATTTTTCCACAATCGCCGTGTATTTAAGCGGATATGTGTTTTTCTCGTTTTCGAGAGCGGTTTGGGTGTAATTATGCACTGCTGCCACTGTGCAAACCACTATTATTACAATCGTGAAAAATGCTTTATATCTTAATTTCATGTGCAATCCTTCTGACAGCCTCACCAAGAGCATCGAGGTCGGAGTTATTATATATCACATAGTCGCACTTATTTACAAGCTCGTCGGAGCTTATCTGATTCATGATACGGCTTACGGCAAATTCACGGGTGATATTATCCCTCTCCATTATACGTCTTATGCGTATTTCTTCATCTGCCACAACGGCTATTGTTTTATAGCATATTCTGTCAAGCCCGCTTTCAAAAAGAAGCGGTGCATCGACTATGGCATATTCAATACCTTTATTTTCAAATTCCGCGATTCTTTCCAGCGTAAAGTTTATTATATGCTTGTGGGTTATTTCTTCAAGAATTCTCTTTTTTTGCGCATCGTTAAATATGACAGAGGCAAGCTTTTTTCGTATTATCTCACCATTTTCGTCAAGTATTGATTTTCCGAAAGCTTCAACCACCTCTCGGTAGCATTCGTTTCCTTTTTTCATGACCGTGCGTGAAACTGCATCCGTATCCACCGAGGGTATTCCGAGCTGTTCAAAAGCACGGCAAACCTGACCCTTGCCTGCTCCGCTTCCTCCGCAAAGACCTATTATCCTCACAGGCATATCACCTCGTATCCGCATGCCTTTATAAGGCGGTTGTAGACCGCAAAGCCCACTCCGCTGCGGCAGGGCTCCACTGCATAAACAACATCGAAATCATGGCGGTCGATTTCTCTGAGCTTTTCAAACAGCAGTTTTGCCTGAGTATTGACATCGGCTTTGGGGCCAAGCGAAAATATGTTCGAAAATGCTTCAAGTCTTTTCTTTTGCTCCTCAAAGCACAAAACCGCAACACGGGAAGAAGAAAGCTTCCTTTCAAAAAATTCCATAACCTTTTCATCACTTCCGCAAACGGTAACCACCGGTACATGCGGAGCATAATGGCGGTATTTCATTCCGGGAGCAAGGGGTTTCTCACCCTCCTTCATCTTCTCGGTAAGCGCCTTATCTGCTTCAACCGGGGCAAACTCACTGAGCTGTTCCATCGTCACTGCGCCCGGGCGCAAAAGCTTTATCACGCCGTTTTTAGGCATGATTATCGTAGATTCAAGCCCTATTTCGCACTGTCCGCCATCAACTATCATTTCTATTCTGCCATCCATGTCATCTATAACGTGATGTGCACATGTAGGGCTGGGGCTTCCCGAGCGATTTGCCGACGGAGCGGCTATCGGAACACCGCTTTTGCGTATAAGCTGTGCCGCAACGGGATGGGACGGAAAACGAACGGCAACAGTATCAAGCCCTGCGGTTACCTCAGTAGGGATTATATCCGCCTTGGGAAGCACCATTGTTATGGGACCCGGCATAAAGGCACGTGCCAGTTCGTATATAAGTTCTTTATCGGTGCAGGTATTTACGGCAGTATATTTTTCTATATCCTCTATACAGCCTATGTGAATTATCAGCGGATTATCACCAGGGCGTCCCTTGGCTTCGAAAATACGTCGGCAAGCATCTGCATCAAGCCCGTTTGCACCCAGTCCGTAAACCGTTTCTGTGGGCATGGCAACAAGACCGCCCGATTTTATTATTTCTGCCGCCTCGTCGAGAGGAGCATAGTTCTCATTTTCTATTTTTACTACCTTGGTTTCCAAATTAAAATTCACCCGATTTCAACATTTCCGCTTTCTGAGCGGTGGCAAGTGCATCAAACACCTCGTCAAGCTTGCCGTTGAGAATAGTTTCAAGATTATACAGTGTAAGACCGATGCGATGGTCAGTAAGGCGTCCTTGGGGATAGTTATAGGTACGTATACGCTCACTTCTGTCGCCCGTTCCAACTTGGCTTTTACGCTGAGATGCAATAGCATCCGTCTGCTCCTTCATCTTTTGCTCATACAGCTTGGAGCGAAGCACCTTCATTGCCTTGTCGCGGTTTTTGTACTGGCTTCTTTCATCCTGACATTCTACAATAATACCCGTGGGCTTATGCAGAATACGTATTGCAGAGTCGGTTTTGTTTACGTGCTGTCCGCCGGCGCCGCTGGCACGGTGAGCCTCGATTTCAAGGTCATTGGGGTTAATTTCTATCTCCACATCCTCGACCTCCGGAAGTACTGCAACGGTAACCGTAGAGGTGTGAATACGTCCCTGGGTTTCGGTTTCGGGCACACGCTGTACACGGTGAACACCGCTTTCAAATTTCAGCTTGGAATATGCACCCTCTCCGATAATACTGAACGAAACCTCCTTAAAGCCACCCAGCTCGGTGGGGTTCTCGTTAATTATTTCTGTCTTCCAGCCCACACTGTCGGCGTACATATTATACATACGGTAAAGAACATAGGAAAACAGCGCAGCTTCTTCTCCGCCGGCACCTCCGCGTATTTCGATTATAACGTTATTATCGTCATTGGGGTCGCGGGGCAGAAGAAGTATTTTCAACTGCTCGAGAGTGCTCTCTATGAGGGGTTCGTTTTCCGCTATTTCCAGTTCGCACAGCTCTTTCATGTCCTCATCCGGCTTTGAAGCGAGAAGCTCCTTGGCCTGCTCCACATTGGCAACAGCTGTTTTATATTCGCGAAATTTTTCAATTATAGGAGTCAACACTTTATATTCCCGCATCAGCTTTTTATACTGCTCCTGGTCATTTATAATCTCCGGCAGCATAAGGTCATCCGACAGCTTTTCATATCTTTTTTCTACTTCGTTAAGCTTATTTATCATAATTTATCCTTTATAGATTTTATATTTTTTTCAAGTTTAACACGGGGCACGACAACCTCGTGTGCGCACGTAGTACATCTGATTTTTATATCGCTTCCCACCCTGAGAACCTCAAATTCCTTTCCGCCGCAGGGATGGGGCTTTTTCATAAGGAGCTTGTCCCCCACTTCCACATATATCACTCCAAAACATAATTTTACATTATATATTATACAACAAATCCTTAAATAAGTCAAGAAAAACGAAAAAATAACCGTCTTTGTCTGCTTACAAAAACAAGGACGGTTATTTGTATTACAATTCAAACGAGCCGCGCACACCGTTGACAAAGGTGGTTATTTCACGCACTCCCAGCTTTTTGAGTATATCGTATTCCCTTTCGATGTCGCTTCCGATAAAATGAGCGCCGTGGCTGTCCGAGCCTATGGTGATAAGCTTTCCGCCCATATCAACATAGCACTGTACCATTCCGTCAAGCGCCATGGAGTTATTCATGCCCTGGCGCCATCCCGAGGTGTTGACCTCAAGCGCAATTTCATGCTTTATCAGAAGCTCAAAAATATATTTCATACGCTTCATGTACTTTTCGTCGTATGGATTTACAAGCTCAGTAAGATTATTGCGCATGAAATACCTTATGGGATATCCAAGATGCCCGAGAGTTGAAATCCTGCCCACACACCATTTGATGTGGTCAGCGGTTTCATCAAGGTAGTTTTCGTAATACCTTATAAGCGTTTCGTGGGGTGTATTTTGGTAGTCAATGAGCGAAAAATCGCACACATCAATGTTATTGTGGTATGAGCCTATAACATACTCATATTTATTGTTTTTAAGTATTTCCGAAGCAAACTGCGGTACCTGATGGGGCTGTCCAAGCTCTATGCCATATATGATGTCAAGTCTGCCCTCGTACGCTTTTTTGGCACGCATAACATCCTCGCGCACCTGCTTTGTGTCCAGCATAATGAGCTCACCCGAATAAACGGTATTGACGTCCAAATGATCTGTAATCGCTATCTGGGTAACGCCGTTTTTCAATGCGCCATCACATATATCAAACACTCTGCCCGGCAGAAGCGTTGACCAGTCAAAGGAGTACTCAGTGTGAATGTGGTAATCAACAATGGGTCGTTTCATTTAGGTATACCTGATTTCCGTAGTAATTTACCACATTATAGCACAACACTGTTTTTTTTTCAATAGCCTGTCACAATATTATACAGATAAGTCCGTTACTGCCCTCATTTATTATTCGTCCCAGTGTTTCAACGATTTTCAGACGCGATTCGCGTGGCATATGGGCAAGCTTTGTGTTAAGTCCTTCATTGACAAGGTCGTACAGGGATTTGCCAAACATATTGGAATGCCATATACGGGCAGGATCCTCCTCAAATTCGTGCAAAAGATATTTCACCATTTCCTCCGATTGCTTTTCAGAGCCCATAATGGGATTAACCTCAGTCTGAATATTAGCACGTATAATGTGCAGACTGGGTGCGGAAGCCTTTAGTTTTATGCCGTAGCCGCCCTGTTGCTTTGTTATTTCCGGCTGTTCCAGTTTCATATCCTCAACGCTCGGTGTAACAATTCCGTAACCGCTGTTCTGTGCCTCTTCAACCGCGGCTCTTATTTTATCATACTGTTGCTTGGAATGGTTAAGCTCACAGATTGTACGCATAAGGTCATCATCGCCGTTTATCTCAATGCCGGTTCTCTCACTGATTACATCATAGAAAAGTCCGTCGTGCAGTTTTATATCCACCAACGCACTGCCTTCACCTAAATTGATGTTTTCCGTGTCAGCACGGTCAATAAATTCTCCCGAGCAAAGCTTTTCAAACACGGGACGTATGTCGCCTATTTTATTAATACTCCGTGCCGCCTCCGTTATGCCGTCCGTGATGGTACGGCGCAGTGCGTTATCCTCCTCCATAGCCATAATCCACAACGGAAGATTGACACCTATTTCCCGTACAGGGAACTCAAACAGCACAAGGCGTATGATATTTGTTATATCAATTTCGCTTATTTCAAGGCAGTTCACAAGAGCCACCGGAGCAGCATATTTTTCTTCAAGCTCATAAGCAAGTGATGTTGCCTCCACGCTTTCGGGTCGGGCGGAATTGAGCACAATGACAAAAGGCTTATTCATTTCTTTAAGCTCATTAACTACTCTTTCTTCCGCAAGTACATAATCCTCTCTGGGAATTTCACCGATAGTACCGTCGGTGGTTACCATAAGTCCTATGGTAGAATGCTCGGTTATAACCTTACGTGTGCCTATTTCAGCAGCCTTTTCAAACGGCACAGGGCTTTGCGACCAGGGAGTCATAACCATTCGCGGCTCGCCGTTTTCGCTGTCCCCTATTGCACCCGGCACCATGTAACCCACGCAATCTATCATCTTTACCATGAATTCAGCATTGTCATCCAGTGTAACCTTTACCGCCTTGTCAGGTATGAATTTAGGCTCGGCAGTCATAACGGTACGTCCGGAAGCGCTCTGCGGAAGCTCATCCACTGTACGTTCTCTTTCGGATATATCAGCAATATTCGGTATAACAAGCGAATCCATAAATCTCTTTATAAGTGTGGATTTTCCCGTTCTTACAGGTCCCACCACCCCGATATATATGTCGCCGCCTGTCCGACGGGCAATGTCGGTGTATATATTCTCCATGAGAAATCCCCCTTTTTTTCTGTTGCTACATTTTATTACCTGATACAAAAAAATATGCGGCAAAACCAAAATAATTTTAACATTTTGAAAAATATTCAAAAAAATAACACTCGTTATGTGAAAAGGGCACAAAAACATTTAAAACGGGCTTGAATTTATACTGCATCAATAGTATAATTAATATGTATAGTTTATTAATATTAATGAAAGAGGTTTACTGATTTGAAAAGCATTATTAACGGTAAGATTATAACCCCATACGGTATCATAAAGAATAAGGTACTCAATTTCAGAACCATCATAAACAGTATTTCCGACACCGCGCAAGGCGAAATAATTGACGCAAAGGGAAATTATGTTTGCCCGGGTCTTGTGGATATCCATATACACGGTTATGCCGGTGAGGACGCTTCCGACGGAAAGGCTGAAGGTATCCGTACCATGGCTGAGGGCATTGTAAAAAACGGTGTTACCTCCTGGCTTCCCACTACCATGACAGTTTCCAAGGCAGAGCTTGAAGCGGCGTTTGAAGCTATCCGGACAGTCAAGGCAGAAAGTGAAACTCCGGATTTCAAGGGTGCACAGATACTGGGTATCAACGCTGAAGGTCCTTTTATCAATGCTCAGTACAAGGGCGCTCAGGCCGAGGAAAACATCATTAAACCGGATGCCGAATTTATTAAAAAGTATGCAGATATCATAAAGCTGGTTACTGTTGCTCCCGAGGTTGAGGGCGCAATGGACTTTATAAAGGAAATCAAGAAGGACACTTCCATTACCGTTTCCATGGGTCACACCGGCACAACCTACGAAACCGCAAAAGAAGCTTTTGAGGCAGGTCTTTCCCATGTCACCCATCTCTTTAACGCCATGACTCCCCTGCATCACAGAAAGCCCGGTGCGGTAGGTGCGGCTCTTTCAAAATCATCTGTAACTTGTGAGCTTATTTGCGATACATACCACGTTCATCCGGGTCAGTACGAGCTGGTATATTCTCTCAAGGGCGACAAGCTGGTGCTTATCACCGACTGTATCCGCGCAGGCGGTCTGACCGACGGCGAATACACTCTGGGCGGTCAGAAAGTTACCGTAAAGGGTATCACCTGTCTGCTGGATGACGGCACCATTGCAGGAAGCGTTCTCAAGCTCAATAATGCCATTAAGAACTTCAAGAACAACACAAATATTCCGCTTCACAAAATAGTAAACTGTGCTTCTCTCACCCCCGCAAAGGCAATCGGAGTTGACAAGACCAAGGGCTCCATTGAAGTTGGCAAGGATGCGGATATAGTTATCATGGACGAAGATTTCCAGGTTCTCAGCACCTTTGTAGGCGGAGACCTCAAGTATTCGAAATAATATAATTAAAATATAAAGGAGTTAATTATGAATCTCAAAGTTAAAGCTGTTCTGGACGAAGGCTTTGCTCCGATGTCCGTTGTTTTCCGTGATTTTGAAGCTGCAGCAAAGGCTAACCCTCAGGAAATTGTCGTTGCTGTTGTAAGAAACAAGGGGCTTACCTCCACTTATAAGCTCACCGTTTTTGCCGACGACGCAGGTAAGGACGAGGAGAATTTCATGTTCTGCGACCGTATCGTAAAATCCATGCTGTGGATGCGCGGCGGTTACAAAATCATTATCGCAGGTTCCGAAAAAATCTACAACTATTTCAAAAAGGCTTACTCCAAGGGCGGATCCCGTGAGTTTGATGTAAACTTCATGAGCCGCGTTTACGAATGTCCATTTGAAGTTGAATACATTGCCGATGTTAAAAACGCTCCCGTTGACAAAGAAGACGCAAATCCCGTAGGACGTCATCTTGATGGTTGCCGTATAGGCTTTGACGCAGGCGGAAGCGACCGCAAAGTAAGTGCAGTTATCGACGGTGAGGCTGTTTACTCCGAAGAAGTGGTATGGTTCCCCAAAACCAATTCTGATCCCATGTATCACTACAACGGCATTCTCGAAGCAATGAAGACCGCGGCTTCCAAAATGCCCCGCGTTGACGCTATCGGTGTAAGCTCCGCAGGTGTTTACATCGACAACCGTATCATGGTTGCTTCTCTGTTCCTCAAGGTTTCCGACGAGGAATTTGACAAAAAGGTTAAGAACATGTACCTTGATGTTGCAAAAGAAATCGGTGCAGATATTCCCGTTGAAGTTGCAAACGACGGTGACGTTACCGCTCTTGCAGGTGCTATGGATCTTCAGGACAACAACGTTCTGGGTATCGCCATGGGTACCAGTGAAGCAGGCGGATATGTTGACGGCGACGGCAATATCACCGGCTGGCTCAATGAGCTTGCATTTGTTCCCGTTGACTACAATACCGAATCCATGGTAGACGAATGGTCCGGAGACTACGGTTGCGGCGTTAAGTACTTCTCTCAGGATGCTGTTATAAAGTTGGCTCCTGCCGCAGGCATTGAATTGGACCCCAGCCTTTCTCCCGCAGAAAAGCTTAAGGTAGTTCAGGGTCTTATGGCTCAGGACGATCCCAGAGCAGTTAAGATTTACGAAACCATCGGTGTATACTTCGGTTATGCAATTGCTTACTACGCACTGTTCTATGATATAAAGCACGTTCTCATTATGGGCCGTGTTTCTTCCGGCAAGGGCGGTACTCTCATTCTTGACAAGGCAAACGAAGTACTTAAGGCCGAATTCCCCGAGCTGGACAAGAAGCTTGAGCTTCACATTCCCGACGAATCCAGCCGTCGTGTTGGTCAGTCCGTTGCAGCTGCAAGCCTTCCCAACATCAAGAAATAATCAGCAAACAGTCATGACCACCGGCTAAGCCGGTGGCTTGCTCAGCCCTATAAGGGCATATTACTGGCGGGGCTAAAAGCCCATCGAAAAATCTGCCAACCGCAAGCGGACACAAGCTACCGCTAAAGCGGTTGGCTTATTTTTTGCTTGCGCGTACCGGCTCACCCGTAAACGGGTCAACGAGTTCTTTTATACTCATTTGTTCGTACGCCAAATCTTCTTGGAGTTGGTTTCTTATGTATTCGGCAATTGCCTTTTTGTTCTTCCCTACTGTATCAACATAGTATCCCCTACACCAAAACTCTCTGTTTCCGTATCTGTATTTCATATTCGCGTGTCTATCGAATATCATCAAACTACTTTTTCCTTTTAGGTATCCCATAAAACTTGATACACTTATCTTAGGCGGTATGGACACTAACATGTGTATATGATCGGGGCAAGCTTCCGCTTCGATTATCTCTACACCCTTCCATTCACATAGCTTTCTTATTATCTCTCCTATATCTCCTTTTATTTTTCCGTAGATTACCTGTCTACGATATTTCGGGGCAAATAC
This sequence comes from Oscillospiraceae bacterium, assembly GCA_015065085.1. NCBI lineage: Bacteria > Bacillati > Bacillota > Clostridia > Eubacteriales > Oscillospiraceae > Oscillospiraceae bacterium. Next base: position 88,213 of record SVQW01000002.1, read on the forward strand.
TATGTGATACTTGCAATTCCATGTGGTATGTGCTATACTATTTGTGTCAATTTTCATAATTGACCTCCTTCTATGTTTATCTTACTTGCGGTTGGCTAGACCCGCTTGTATTATATCATAGAAGGTGTTTTTGTTCAACGGCAAAAGCCTCTATCTAACCACCCGCTTAGCGGGTGGTTTTCGGTATACAAAAATGGCTTATGATGAAACATCATAAGCCATTTTTATTATTTATTTATGCTCCGAAGTTGAACATTTTTGTGCCGAACACCTCGGGGTTATACATGACGATAACGCAGTCGAAATCGTATTGCTCAACGTATTGTGCGGGAACGGGTGTTGCCGCATCGCGCAGATCCATCATGTGAAGTTCACCCACACAGGTTGAAAGGAATGCCGCAAAAGGAAGCGAATATGAATCCTTTATAAGCAGAATTTTTGTATCATTATCGATTTTATTATTCTTTATAATCAGATTTCCATAGTCATACTCAAAGTACGCCGCGTGCTTGTTGGCAGATTTATCGGTGCTATCAAGAATATATTGTCTGACTATGCTGTTCATGAAATCGCCTTGCCACATACAGACTTCAGGAGAAGAAAGGGCATCGTATATTGTGTAATCCGTTTCAAAATCCGGCTTTATGAAAGTATAGTCATCATATCCTGAAATCGCCGAGCCCACACGCCGTCCCAACGAGCCAAGATAGCATTCCGGGTAAAATTCGATGATGTAATTATCCAAATCACGATAAAACCCGGTGGGATCTATATTCAGATCAAAACTTTCGTTAAGCTTATCCACCGTCTCGCCAAACGCCCAGAAAGCAGTTTTTGTGGTCCAGTGATGGTCTGTGGTGTAAAACAGGCTGTTACGGTCAAGATTCTGAAGCTTTATGCTCTCGCGTAAATCAAGGGTGGAAACACCGGCGTTCTCCAGCTCTTCGAGCAACACATTGCAATCCTCGTTAGCGTAATTCTCCGCTCCCGCAGGAAAAACAGTGTAATCCTCCAACTTTTTATTTGGAGTCTGAACGTAGATAAACGGTGTGTTTCTTTTGCCGAGCAATTCAGCAAAAGCTATCGTCCTTGCAATTTCGCCGGAAACATCAAAGTGCGGCGCGGGAAAATGAAGCTTTCCATGTGTATCCTTAATTATGTATCCGTATTCAGCATCCTCAAGCTTAGTCGCCTTTTGAGCCGAGGTCATTCGCTGAATGGCAGACCATATTTCCACAAACGCTTCTTTTTTATAAAATCCGCCGGTATACACTCTTTCTATATCACCCATCCCGAAGGGATAATTCTTCAGTGCAGTAGTAATACCGAAGAAAAATATAACGGCAAGAAAAAACATTGTGACCAGTATTTCTTTTTTAAGAAATCTTTTCATCATTCTCCTAGAACATTTTCTTCTTGGCAAGTATTATTACCATTATCGCAACAATTACTGCCGATATTCCCACAGGAAACCAAAAGCTTCCCGACAGCGGTATTCCCTGAACGTTCATTCCGTAAAAGCCCGAAACTATGGTTGGAACCGCCATTATTATGGTTATGGAAGCAAGAAGCTTCATGGCAAAGTTAAGATTATTTGAAATTACCGAAGCAAACGCATCAATCATACCTGCCAGAATAGAGCTGTATATATCCGCCATTTCACGCGCCTGACGTATCTCGATAATTACATCATCGAACAGCTCCTCATCTTCCTCGTAAAGCTTTATAAGACGTCCGCGCTCCAGCTTGTGAAGCGTTGTTTCGATTGATTTAAGGGAGGTCGAGAAATAAACAAGAGATTTTGACAGCGCCATAAGCTGAACAATCTCTTTATTTTTGGTAGCCTTGTAAAGCTGATTTTCGATATATACCGTTATCTTGTCAATCTGTTTAAGATATTTGAGATAGCGGGTAGCCAGCGCAAGCATCAACTTTAAGAAAAATCGACTCTTTAAAGCCGGATCTGTCCCACGAATATGTCCGTCCGCAATATCTTTAAGCACACTGTTTTCCTTAAGGCAAACAGTAATTATACATTCACTCGTGAATACTACACCGATAGGAAATGTTGAATACGTGACCGAACCGTTTTCATCCTTCAGGGCAACAGGTCCGTCCACAAGTATGAGGGTAACACCGTCATCGTTTTCGACACGGCCCATTTCCTCCTCATCCAGAGCGGCGCGTATATATTCGGGTTGGATCTTTGCAAGCTCGCAGACCGTGTCAATTTCTTCCGCATTTGGGTTGACCATATATACCCAACATCCCCTGCGGAATTCATCGCATTCACCGAGTTTGCCGTTAGTTGTAGAAAAATAAGAAAGCATTTTATCCGTCCTTTCTGCGGGCAGAAGGAAACAGAGTCAAATGCTTTCTTCGTCACTGAGTTATATGCACATGCCACCACAAACCGACCGCCCGGTCATTATTAAATTCAAAATAACTCCGCACAATCGTTCGGGTACCAAGTATTTTCACCTCAGCTTTTTGTTGTTAAGTATATTATCAGTTATTGTTTTTCTTGCCGTCCATGAGTCCGTTTACGAGAGCATCAATAGGATCGTCGTAATTGAAAACATCGGGCTTGGACTCTTCTTCAGTCTTAGCTACGGGTTCGTCTGCAACAACAGGCTCAGCCACCTCAGCCTGTGCAGGCTTTTTGTCGAAGCCGGTTGCGATAACGGTAACCTTCATCTTATCCTCGAAGGTTTCATCAATAGCAACACCCCAGATAATGGTTGCATCGGGCATAGCCTCTTTGGCAACAATAGAAGAAGCGATTTCGGTTTCTTCCAGACCAACATCGGGACCTGCGGTGATATTAACGATAATAGCACGTGCGCCACTGATAGAAGTTTCAAGCAGCGGGCTGGAAATAGCCATTTTTGCGGCAATCTCTGCCTTCTCCTTGCCTTCACCGTTACCAACACCCATATGTGCAAGACCTGCATCCTTCATTGCTGTGGTAACGTCCGCAAAGTCAAGGTTGATAAGTGCTGTATCGCTAACCAGTTCAGTGATGGACATAACACCGCGTGCGAGAACGCTGTCAGCTTCATCAAAAGCAGTGAGCAGAGTGATGCGTGTTTCGGAAATGAGCTTGAGTCTTTCGTTGGGAATAACAATGAGAGAGTCAACATTTTCACGAAGGCGGGCAATACCCATTTCAGCCTGTTCCATACGCTTTTTGCCTTCAAAAGCAAAAGGCTTGGTAACGATACCAACGGTAAGGATACCCATGTCTCTTGCTGCCTTTGCAATTACGGGAGCCGCACCGGTACCGGTACCGCCGCCCATACCGCAGGTAATAAACAGCATGTGTGCATCCTTGATGGATTCGAGGACTTCTTCAAGAGTTTCCTCGGCAGCACGCTGACCGATTTCGGGGTTTGCGCCTGCGCCGTGACCCTTTGTAATTTTTTCGCCTATAACGATTTTACGCTCTGCAGAATTCTTTATAAGAGCGGCTTTATCAGTGTTTACCGCAAGGAACTCAACGCCTTGCATATTGTTCTTGATCATCTTGTTGACAGCGTTATTACCGCCGCCGCCGACTCCGAGAACCTTAATTTTTACCACTTCTGTGGTTATGCTGTCATTTGTATCAAATGGCATAGTGACTCCTCCTGTTTCAACATCTTTTATCTTATTTTATCAAAAAATACATACATAAGATTGAGTAGATATATCTTATTATATATTAATATCTTTTTGAAGAAAATGCAATAGCTTATAAAAAAATTTTAAAAACATTAACATTTTCACTAAAAATTCTGTTAATTTTAATTAAAAATCATCCAGATTTATCACAGCTCTTCCATTTTCGGAAATTGTTATTTTGCCTGTGTCGTTGGGAAAATCCACAATTACTTTTTCAAAAATCTTGATTTTGAAATCAAGCAATTCATCATCGCCTATATATACATCAAAGCGGTTGCCGTAATTAAAGACTATATTGAACTTATCGGTTACGTCAATAAACGAAATTTCATCCTGAACGCCTGCTTTGAAAAGCTCTCCGTAAATTCGCTTTATAATATCACCGTCGTCCTTGTCGGAAAACTCCGCCGTCTCACCAACGATACAGCGTCGTACACCGCTCGTACGAAGCTCCGCCTTAGGCGTATCCGCCTTAACCTTTCCCAAAACCTTCATATCTCTGTTAAGGGCGTAAGTCTCGTGCAGTATCGGCAGATACATAGCGCCATTCTGAACCTCAAATTTTATTTCAACAGCATCCGGAAAGTGTTTTGATACCCTGACACTACTTATATATGGGCGCACCGAATACAGCCTTTTTTCCAATTTGCCGTTATTGCAGGTGAATATACTTTCACCCTTTTTCAAACCGCTTGCCGATATTATATCCTGTGCTGTGTAAAACTCATTTTCGGACACAATGATTTCATTTATCACAAAATACCGCGTTGCCAGCAGATACCCGCCCGCAAGCACAAGAACAAGCGCAAGGAAAATATACATTATTTTCAATCTTGCGCGCCTTTTTTCTCTTAGTTCTTTGAGCTCTTCAAGGGATTTTCCTTTTTTCATTTTTTGTCCGTCAAATTCTTAATTATTTCGTATATTCTTTCACCCGAATCGCGTATTGCCAACGACAGCATATTCCTATGCATCTCTTCAAGCCTGTCGGGGCTCTTCACAATGGCGTCCACTGCTTTTATAAGGGCGTCGGGAGTAAGGTATTTTTCCTCAATTATTTCAGCTGCACCACTGTTCTTAAGAACCAGTGCGTTTTTGTATTGATGGTTATTCGTTACATTTGGCGAAGGTATAAGTATTGCAGGCTTGCCCATTACTGCAAGCTCTGCCAGTGTTATGGCACCCGCACGGCAAATAACCACATCGCTTGCCGCCATACGCATGGGCATATCATAAATATATTCCAGTATCTCGGCGTTTTTTATACCTTTAAGGCTTTCAACACGTTCCTTGCGTTTCTCCCACTCATAGGAGCCTATGGCATGAACGTGAACAACATCCGTATTTCCCGAAACATACTTTTCAATAAAATCAAGGACATTATTGTTTATTTCCCTTGCGCCAAGGCTTCCGCCGAATGACAGAACGCAAAGTTTGTCCGAGAGACCGAACTTTTCCCGAGCCTCTTTTCGGTCAGCATTCAGTATTTCGGGAGAAACAGGATTTCCCACAAGGACGGTCTTTTCGGGCAATCCTATATATTCAGCCGACTCCTTAAAGCTTATCATAACCTTATCGACATACCGCGACAGCATCTTTGTGGTTACACCGGGAACAGCATTCTGCTCGTGTATAGCCGTAGGAATTCCTGCCTTGGAAGCCGCTTTTACAATCGGCCAGCTTGCATAACCGCCCGTTCCGATGACAATATCGGGCTTAAATTCCTTAAGAATTTTTTTCGCCCTAAACGGAGAGGTAACCGCTTTATAAAGTATGGGGACATTTTTCAGAGTAGGCTTTCGTATGAAGCCCTTGACGTCCACATGATAAAGCTTGAAGCCCTCGCGTGGAATGAGCTTATTTTCCATTCCGTAAGGCGTTCCTACAAAGGCTACTTCGGCATCGGGAACACTTTTCAGTATTCGTTTTGCTATGGCGAGAGCGGGGTTGATGTGTCCGCCCGTTCCGCCGCCGCTTAAAAGTACACGCATTATTATCCCCTATTTCTCTGTATAAGAATATTTTGATACGTTCAGAACTATACCCATTTCACCCATCAGCACAAGAAGTGCCGTACCACCATAGCTGAAAAACGGAAGCGGTATTCCCGTACTGGGAAGTACGTTTGTCACCACCGCTATATTCAGCACAACCTGAACGGCAATTTTAGCCACTATACCGATTACTATCATTTTGCTGAATTTATCGGGTGCATTAAAGCCGATGTGAAATCCGCGCCATATGAAAACACCGAACAGCAAAAGCACAAACGCCGCAAAAATAAATCCCATTTCTTCGCAAAGTATCGAAAAGATATAGTCATTCTGGGGCTCAGGCAAAAACAGATGCTTCTGACGGCTGTTTCCGAGTCCCACACCCCACAGACCACCGGAACCGATTGCCAGCATGGACTGATATGGTTGCCAGGCGTTGTTCTTAATTTCTTCGTATGTCATTTTGCTGAATGGTTTCATCCAGGTTTCAAGACGTTCTCTGGAATGTGCCGAGCCGAACAGCAATGCCACTGCACCGCCCGCACCCGCGAGAACTCCCGCCCCCAGCCACTTGAACGAGCACTGACCCAGCACCATCATAATAAGTGTTTCAAGGCCTATTATTATAAGGCAGGACATGTGCGGCTGAAGCTTTAAGAGGACTGCGATTACCACAAGGAAAAGAGCATAAGGGAAAATACCGGTCCAGAAAGTCTTCATGCGGTTTTTAGGAGGAGTAAGCCTTCTGAAAAACCTGTACTTACTGCTTTTGCACCACGGATAGTACCTGGAATATATCACTTTTGCCAACCGATTATCCTTGCTTCGATGGGTTATGTTATAGTCGGCAAAATACAAAATAAGAGCCGTTTTCATAACCTCAGACGGCTGGAACTGGAAACCGATATTTATCCAGCGGGTCGCACCGTTGACATTTACACCCACACCCGGTATGAGAACCAACACAAGAAGTACAAATGAACCGTAGAACAGAAGCTTTATGCATCTGCGTATCCACAGATAGTCTATTTTCCATGCCACAAAAGCCATTCCGATAAGACCTGCCGCAACAAATATTGCCTGCTGTCTTACATAGTGGAAGCTATCGCCGTCAAAGGTTCTTTGGGCATAGGCATAGCTTGCCGAAAAGACCATTACGGTGCCAATGCACAAAAGCAGTATTATCAATATCAGGAACATTCCGTCCACAGAGCCCTCAATACGCATTTTCGGCGTACTTGTAGCGGTCATCGCCGCCGTACGTCTGGGCTTGCGGTCATTGGTTTTGTTTTTTGGATCACGGTGGGAAGAACCGTTGTTATGCATACATTACCTCGCCATCATACGAACATGAAATATGCCAATACGGAAAAAACAACTGTAAGAACTGTAAATACAGCAACAATTTTGATTTCGCCCCATCCGCACATTTCAAAGTGATGATGTATGGGGCTCATTTTAAATACGCGCTTTCCTGTCAGTTTAAAGGATATAACCTGTATAACTACGGACAGCGACTCACAAACATAAATAATTCCTGCCACAAGGGCTATAAACGGCTGATTAAACAGATATGCCGCTCCCACGACCGCAGAACCCAGGAACAGCGAACCTGTATCGCCCATAAAAATTCTTGCGGGATGAAAATTATATACCAGAAATCCGAACATACCTCCCGCTATCGCGCCAAACAGAACCAGACGTGTAATATTGCAAACACCGGCAGCGGCAGAAAGAGCCATACTCATACTTCCGAAAAGCACCATGACCACAAGGGTAACACTGGCGCAAAGTCCGTCGATTCCGTCGGTGAGATTTACACTGTTAGTCATGAATACAATAAAGAAAAGGGAGAGTATATAATAAAAGATACCAAGTTCAATTTCTATATCCGAAAACGGCAGAACAACAGATGTATCAAGATATCCGCCCAGTTCCATACTCAGAAGAAACAATGCCGCCGCCGCAAACTGGCACACCATCTTCTGCATGGCACTCAGACCCTTATTGCGTTTTTTTATAAACTTTACATAGTCATCGGCAAAACCGATAAGACCGTTTATAAACATAAAAAGCAAAAGAATCAGTATTGAAAGCTCGCCCTCTGTCACCGCCTGGACGATGCTTAATATAAATACTGTTATGTATATTGCGGCGATGAAAAATATACCGCCCATTGTAGGGGTGCCTTGCTTGTTCTTATGCCATCTGGGTCCTATTTCAAGTATGTTCTGACCCATTTTAATACGCATAAGAAACGGTATATACTTCTTTTCCAGTATTACCGTAATAACAAAGCTCATCAGCATTGCGCCCAAGAACCATAAAAGCGAAACTCCTGTTATGCTCATTTTATTTCAAACCCCATTTTTTTGATTATTTCTTCCATGCGAACTCCTCTGCTGGCCTTGAACAAAAGCATGTCGCCCTGTTTGACAGTTCTGCAAAGAGCAGTATAAAGCTCGTCCTTATCTGCAAAATGCATACATTTTGCGGACAGATATCCGTTTTGTAAAGCTCCGGTTTGAATCTCCTTTGCACCCGAAAGCGTAAACAGCATATCAGGATTTACCTGCGCAACGCATTTTCCTACATCGTTGTGGTACTCAAGACTTTTCTCACCCAGCTCGAGCATTTCACCCAAAACAGCAATTTTGCGTTGTGCCTTATACGCTTCACTGCAAAGCACCTTGAGTGACGCACACATAGACTCACGGCTGGCATTATAGCAATCCGCCATAATCTGTATGCCGTCTTTTTCAATTACATTCTGTCTCATGCCGTAGCTGTGAAAATCAGATATTGCCGCTGCCGCCTTGTAAGGCTCAATACCGCACTCCACACCGGCGCAAAAAGCAAACAACGCGTTATAAACGTTATGCTCCCCCGGAACATTGAGGCAGGCATTGTATCCCACTCCGTTGTATTTTATGGTGAAATGTGTGCTCTCACCGCATTCCATGTCGGTAATATGTATGTCATTATGTTCTTTGAAACCGACAAGTATCACCTTGTAATCCGCTGAAAACTCTTTCGCGCGCTCTTTCAGAAGGGGCTCATCTCCGTTAAGAATAAGAGTGGAGCCTTTTTTCATGCCGGTGACTATTTCAAGCTTTGCTTTTGCGATATTTTCACGGCTTCCCAGCATTTCTATATGAGATGTACCAATATTGGTAATCATTCCGATATCGGGACAGGCGATGCCGCTGAGGTGTTCTATTTCCCCAAATCCGCTCATGCCCATTTCGCACACCAACACGCGGTGACTTTCATCAAGTCCGAAAAGCGTCATGGGAACACCCAGTGCATTATTATAATTACCCGCAGTTTTATGAGTATTGAACTGAGATGAAAGAACACAGGCAGTAATATCCTTCGTAGTGGTCTTTCCCACACTGCCTGTTACCGCTACGGTTTTTATAAGATTGCAGTGATTTGATTTGTACCATTTTGCCAATTCGGTCAATGCGGTCATAACATCATCTGTCACCACTGCATCTATTTCACATTCAGGCTTCGTACTGCAAAGCACAGCCGCGCCGCTTCCCGAAAGTGACGGTATAAACTCATGACCGTCTCTCTTTTCGCCCTTAAGTGCCGCAAAAAGTACTCCGTCGTTGCAGGAACGAGAGTCAAAGCTTATAGCGGTTACTATTTTTTCTCTGTTGCCGTAAAGACGTGCGCCAAGTGTATCTGCTATTTCACCCAGGGTTATTTTCAAAGCTTTCCGACCTTTCTCATTACAATTTCGGTTTCGGAATAAGGATGCTTGCCTGTTTTATCAATTTCATACTCTTCATGTCCCTTGCCCGCCAGAAGGATTATATCTCCCGGTTTTGCCATATCTATGGCATACTCAATGGCTTCGGTACGGTTTTCGATGACGGTATGAGGAGTTTTTATTCCCTTTATTCCCGTTAGGATATCTGCTATGATGGCAGATTTTTCCTCACTTCTGGAGTTATCGGAGGTTATAATGCAGTAATCGGAATTTTCCATTGCCACCTTTCCCATAAGAGGGCGTTTTGTTCTGTCGCGGTCTCCTCCGCAACCAAACAGTGTAATGGAACGTCCGCTTCCCTTGAAGCCGTTTATGGTATTGAGAATATTCTGCAATCCGTCGGGAGTGTGTGCAAAGTCGATTATAACGCTGAAGGGGGTTCCGGTATCCAGCTTGCAAATGCGCCCCGGAACACCGGGCATGTCAACCAGTGCCTGAGCTATATCCTCGCTCTTTACACCCATGACATAGGCACAGGAAGCCGCCGCAAGTGAATTGTATACCGAGAAGTCACCGGGGATGGGAATCTTTATGCGAAAAATACTGTCGTTGGTCAAAAGCTCATATTCCGTTCCGTCAGCGCCCTTTGAACGTATATTCTTAGCCATAAAATCCGACTTGAGATTTTTGAGTGCAAAGCCGAATATCTTTCCGCCGCACTTCTTCTTCATTTCCGGAGTCTGGACATCATCGTTGTTGAAAATTCCGATGTCGCAGTTTTCAAACAACTTGGCTTTTATATCGCGGTAAGCCTCCATGTCACCGTGAAAATCAAGGTGGTCACGGGAAAGGTTAGTAAACACGGCAATATTGAAATGCATTCCGCAAATTTTATTCAGCGCAATGGCATGACTTGAAACCTCCATTACAAGGCAGTCGACATTTTCCTTACGCATTTCACTCATGAGTTCAAATAAAAGCTCAGAATCCGGTGTGGTAAGCACGTTCTGCGTTTTGTCAGTAACATACTCACGATCGCCTATCATATACTTTACAGTGCCGATAAGACCCACCTTATAGCCAGCCTGTTCAAGTATACGTTTCAACATAAATGTAGTAGAGCTTTTACCGTTCGTACCCGTAACACCTATAACATATTTGAAGGAACGCTGGGGATTTCCGTAGAAATTGGCAAGCAGTAAAGCAAACGCCTCACGTGTGTCCTCAACCATAACATAGTTGACATTGTCAAGCGGTTGTTCGCATCCCTGCTGTACCACACACAGCACTGCGCCGTCACTTACCGCCTGAGGTATAAATGTGTGCGCATCTACCTTTGCACCCTTTATACACACGAATGCAGTGCCCTCGGAAATCTTACGGCTGTCTGCCGACAACGCGGTAATCTCAAGGTTTTGTGCGATATTTGTTTTGATGATTTTGATGTCTTTGAATAACTCGTTGTATAACATATTTCACCTGATATTATTAGTCTGTACTTTCGTGTCTGAAATCTACGCTTACTATACTTCCGGGATGTGTGTATATACCTGCCTGGGGGCTTTGTGAAACAACAATAGCTCCTGCAAGCTTATCAACACTTACACCCGCAAGGCTGATGTTAAGTCCCTTGTTGGTAAGCACCTCATTAGCTCTTGTTGCGGTCATTCCCACCACATTTGGTATCTCAATGTCATCCTCGGGAGTTATTTTGTCGGTATAAAGAACTATTGTTCCGCCCTTGGTGAGAGAATTGCCGCGCTTGGGTATCTGCTCGGTAACAACGGTGCCCGAACCCATGATTTTATAGGCAAATCCGTCTTGCTTTACCTTTAATTTTGCATCCTCAACATTCATGTTGCGGTAATCATTAAGTGCCGTTTCTATCGACGCTGCTTCCTCGTCACTGTACTGTGATTCAACATTGAGGTACGGAAGAGATTCGGAAAGTATATTGGAAACTACCGGCGCCGCAATTGTTCCGCCGTAAACCGCTCCTGCCGACGGCTCGTCAATCATAACCAGTACGGCAATCTGAGGGTCATTTGCAGGCGCAAATCCTATACACGAACCGATTCGGTAGGATGCCTCGCCGTTTTTGTCAAATTTATCTCTCTTTTCGGAAGTACCTGTCTTTGCCGCCACACGATATCCCGATACATATGCGTTTCGTGCTGAGCCGTCCGTGCTTACACCTCGTTCAAGATAGGAACAAAGCAGTGCGGAGGTCTCGGCAGATATAACCTGTCTTTTGACTTCAGGCTGATAATTTTCTATTACCGTTCCGTTTTCATCCACTGTCGCTTTCAGAACATGGGGCGTTACAAGATTACCTCCGTTGGCAACTGCCGCAATCGCGGCAATTTGCTGGATAGGTGTGACCTTGAAGGTCTGACCGAAAGCTGAAATCGCAAGCTCTACCGGACCGAAATTTTTGTGCCAGATACCCTGTGCCTCACCCGGAAGGTCTATTCCCGTTTTATCACCGTAACCAAAAGCTTCGTAATATTCATAAAACTTCTGATTTCCGATGCGCTGTCCCACCATCATAAATACAGGGTTGCAGGAATACTTTATTCCGTCGGCAAATGGCAAGGTACCGTGACCGCCGTGCTTGTGACAGCGGATGGGCTTGGGATAACCTTCTACATGATAATAGCCCGGGCAGTAGAATGTTTCGTGCTCGTTTACCAGCTTTTCCTCTATTGCCATTGCGGCAGTAATTACCTTAAAGGTGGAACCGGGCTCATATAGCTCTGTTATTGCCTTGTTTTTCCACAAGGCGTAGAGAAGCTGTGTGCGGTACTGTGCTTTTTCTTCTTCCGTACCGTCATACTGCTCGGCAATCTTTATTGATGCTTCGTCCAGGACATATGGGTTATTGAGGTCAAAATCGGGTTTGGTGGACATTGCCAGTACGGCACCCGTTTTCACATTCATAACAATGGCACAAACACGGTTGGTGGCTTTGGTTTCAGTAAGTGCCTTTTCAAGCTCGCTTTCCACAAGATGCTGTATGGTCCAGTCCAGGGTAAGCATTATATTTGTTCCGTTCTGAGCGGAAATATAGCTTTCGTATTTAAACGGCATATCGCCGCCTATTCCATTACGTGCGGTTACTACTTTTCCCGGGACACCCTTGAGATAGCTGTCATAGTATGCCTCGACACCCGAAAGTCCGTTTCCGTCATAACCGGTTATGCCTATAACATGAGATGCCAGCGAATTAAACGGGTAAAATCTGCGCGTGCTTTCTGCCAGATGAATCATCTGTTCGTAATGTTTGTTTACTATCATTTCGCGTACGGCATTGGATTCATCGATTTCAGCCTGGCGCTTGATGGTTTCGTCGGCACGATTGAGCTTTTTGGACTTTTCCATAATATCGGCTTTGTCCACATCTTCAAGCAGAGTCGAAAGTTCATTTGCAATATCCTCTGCAACGGTTATACCCATATCCGAAAAATGCGATTCAAATCTTTGTCTTTCAAGTCTTTTTTCTTCATTATCAAGCTTATCCGACGGGTATTCCTGCTCAATATAGTCCCGCACCGTCATCTGAGGTATTTTGTTTGGTGCGATAAACACACGATCCACCGTAACACTGGTGGCAAGCACCTTCATGTTGGTATCGTATATAGTGCCACGCTTGGCGCTTATGGCAATTTCTTTGGTATATTGCTCTATTGTAAGATCCTGGTACTCATCGTATTCAAGAACCTGTATTCTGAAAAGATTGGCTATAAGACAAAAAAGCGCGACAAAGCACGCGAGCATAATAATTCGCCCGGTTATGTACAGCGGCTTTAATTCGCGATTCATTTTATCTTCCAAAATTGATTCTCTCCTTATGTTCAAAACGGACTGTGGCCACAATACTGCGCCGCACAGTCCTGATTTGCTACGTTAGTACGTAAACACAGAATACATCCTGGAAATATTCTATGCCGTCAATATAAAAATATTACTGATTGCCGTATATTTCTATAATGTCCTCCTCGGGAGTTACAGAAATATATTTATCCGGTGTTTTACGCACCATTCCCTCCTCAGCGGCAAACTGCTCGATTTTATCAAGCGACGGATTCTTATCGTCAAGCTTTGTTTCCCAAGTGTTAAGTGTCATGTTTTTTTCAGAAATCATGTTATTCATATCGTTTATGCTTTCCTGAAGCTCGAATTTCTGGATATAAAGCACCACGAAATAAAGAAGCATGACCGTAATTATAAGAATAGCGGAAACTGCACCAATGGGAAGGGCATTTTTATCTTTTCGCTTTTTTGTTATAATTCCACCGGGAGAAGTACGTCGCTTTGCGGTATATACCTTAGAACGCTTACGTACTGTCGGCTTTGCGGAGTTGTCAGACATATTCTGTACATTTAATGTTTCGCGGTGTATCTCCGCGGTAGCTTTGTTCGGACGCACATTGGATACGTACACACCCGTATCGCTTTTTGCATGAGCCACAGGAATGGTACGGGTTTTTGTCGCATTAGCATGCTGAACCGTATTAATCTTTGTAACAATGTCGTTTCGAACAGAAGTATTGCTTGGAGCAGTAGGAACAGCACGGCTCTTAAGCTGTTTAACAGGTGCGGAGTACATTTCCTCTATACGCGCCGCCGCCACAGCTTTTAATTTATCGTTGGTGTCCATGCCGCCGTTAAGCACACGTGGAGCGGGTTCGCTGTACTTTTCGCTGTTGACAAGTGCTTTTTTCTCAGACTCCGCTCTTGCACGGCGTCTGGAGCCCATAGCAATAATATCAAGGTCAAATCCGTTAATATCGCCTATCTTAGCAGAATAAGACACCTTTATACCTCCATTACCTTTCTTGCCGCCCTCAGCTTTGCACTTTGGGAACGGGAATTTTCTTTTAATTCTTCACTGTCGGGAAGAATCGGTTTTCTGGTTATAACCTCAAGCTGTTTTTTGAAGCCGCACACGCACATAGGGAAATTTGGCGGGCATGTACAGCCATCCTCGTATTTTTTCAGTGTTTCCTTTACAACGCGGTCTTCGAGTGAATGAAATGTTATAACGGCAACCGTGCCACCGACTCTCAGCTTTTTAACAAGGCTGTGTATAGCTTTCGGGATTGCTGAAAGTTCATCATTCACTTCAATTCGTATTGCCTGGAAGGTCCGCTTTGCAGGATGCTTATCATCGTAGGAATTCCCAACGGCAGATTTTATGATTTCCGCAAGCTCCGTGGTAGTCGTGATGGCTTTTTCCTCACGGGCACGGATTATTCTATTAACAATGCGCTTTGCCTGTTTTTCTTCACCGTATTTGTAAAGAATATCGCAAAGCTGTTCGTAAGAGTAACCGTTTACAACATCATATGCGCACTTGGTCTCCGACCTGTTCATTCGCATATCAAGAGGTGCCTCTTTCATATATGAAAAACCGCGCTCGGCAGTGTCCAGCTGATAGGATGAAACACCGAGATCCATTACGGCACCATCTATATATTCAACATCGTTTAAATATTCTCCGATGTTTTCATAATTATCATGCACATATGTAACGTTTTTATAATTCTTAAGTCTTTCGGATGCGGCTTTAATGGCATCGGTATCGCGGTCAACCGCTATAAGACGACCCGTTTCACCCATTCTATTGAGTATTTCGAGAGAGTGTCCTCCTCCGCCAAGGGTACAATCCACATAAATTCCGCCGGGTGCAGGAGCAACAAAATCGACGGATTCCTTAAGCATAACAGAATAATGGTTAAACTCCATTACGACAGGCTCGCCTCCTCTATTTTTCCGAGAAGACTTCCGCCGTCATTTTTCTCTATATATTCTTCATATACAGTGGTAGACCATATTTCCGCATGATCTGATACACCGATAATAGTAACATCTTTTTCAAGTGAGGCGTAAGCGCGAAGCTTTGCAGGGATGAGTATTCTGCCTTGCTGGTCCGGCTCAACTTCCTGTGCGGAAGCAAATATAATTCTTTTTGTAGTAAGAGCCTTAACCTCAGAAGCAGACAAAAGCTTCTCGACGAACTTTTCCCAAACGGTATGCGAAAAGACAGCAATACAGTTATCCTCGTATTTAACGACGATAAATGTTTCGCCCAATTCTTCGCGGTAACGTGCAGGCACAAACAAACGACCCTTAGCGTCGATTGTATGTGTAAATTCACCAAGAAGCATACGAATTCTTTCCCTTCATAATATTTGGTACGCCGAAAAAACATGGCAAATCATCCCGACACAAACATTTGCGTCCACTTTTCACCACATTTCAACACCACAGCTATATTATATAGGGAATTTTATAAAATTTCAATAGTATTTTGATATATTTTTGCGCGTTAACAATTTTTTTACATTTGTTAACGCGCTTATTGGAAGATTTTCCCTTGATTTTATTACTTGTTATGGTCAATCCACCCTGCGGATAACATGTACAAAAGTCTTACCGTACTTATACTGTTTTACAATTTCCGCCTTGCCGAAAACGCTGGAATTGATTACATCAAGGTCAAAATCGGCACTGTCGCTCTCACAGTAAATAAGACTGCTCTCGTGTATACAGCCCGACTTGAATATCTTTTTAACCACTTCCGGGCAAAGCTTCAAATCATACGGCGGATCTACGAATATATAATCAAACTTCACATCTTTATCTGTCACCGACTTAAGGTATTCGGTGTAGTCCATGCAGGACACCTTGCATGCAGGGAAAAGCTTGGTTTTCTGCGCATTTTTCTTAATAATTGCAGCCGCCGCCGCGGAATTATCTATAAAAACACAGCTTTGCGCACCTCGGCTGAGCGCTTCAAGTCCCATCTGTCCGCTTCCCGCAAACAGATCCAGAATACGTCTGCCTTCTATATCAAACTGAACAGAGCTGAATATCCCCTCCTTCGCCATTTCGGTGGTAGGGCGGGTAGCCTCACCGTCAAGAGTTTCAAGCTTTGTTCCTCTTGCTGTTCCTGTAATTATTCTCATATTATTGCTTCCTTGTTTATAATTTGACGGGGAGATACCATCGGTGTCTCCCCGTTTTTAGTGTTTTATGTGCGGAGCACTTTAATATTAAAGGAATTTTTCAAGCGGGAAGTAATCCAGCAGAAAGCTCATTGCCAGGGGTTCAATTCCGCTTATCAGCTTATCTTGAAATTCGCTGCAATCCCATTCGCTCATTCCGTTATAGATTTCAAGTGCCGCATCTATTTTGTCAGCATACTTTTCGTTTACATACTCGGGTGTGATAAGAATTCCGTTATTGGCATCATTCACAACGGCATTAAAGCCCTCCAGGAACAGCGCTCTTATCGAACTTTCAGTTTCATTCATAGATATTTCAGTAATGTCGTTGCTTGCAGTAGTAAGATGTCCGATGATTTCTTCATTAGCTTCTTTGATTTCCTCGGGTGTCATTTCATCATCATCCGAACCGCCTGTTGAACCGCCTGTTGAACCACCGGTCGAGTCGCCTGTTGAACCACCTGTGGAGCCACCGGTCGAACCGCCTGTTGAACCGCCTGTCGAACCACCTGTTGAGCCGCCCGAGCTGGGTCTGTTGGAACCTCCGGTAGGCTTGGAAGGAGTAGAGCTTCCGGATGAAGAACCTGTGCTTGCGCCTGCGGAACCGGTCTGAGATTCATTCTTTTCCTGTTCTTTCTCCAGCTCTTCCTGGCGTGCGGTGTAGAGGTTTGCAAGAACTACTATAACCTCGGAGCGCTTGATAATCTCGGTTGCTCTGAAGGTATTGCCTTCTTCAAGTGGCATAAGAAAGTTGGTAACAACTGCATTAACATCATTTACAGCCCAATCGGAAACCTCATCGGTGATTTCCATTCCGGGCAAAGGAAGTGCATAAAGGGCGAGAAGTCTGTTAAGGACCGTGCAAGTCTCCTCACGGGTAAGCTGATTGTCGCCGCGGAAGGAGTTATCCTCGTAACCCTTGATGTAACCCGCTTTCTTGGCAACAAGAGCTATGTCGTAAAACCAGCAATGAATATCTTCTCTGCTGATATCGCTGAATGCCTCGGGGTCGCTTTCGGTATAACCGAAAATCATATTGACCATTTTGCAGAATTCCGCACGGGTAAGACCATTCTGAGGTCTGAATGTACCGTCGGGGAAGCCACCTACAATGCCTGCCTTAGCAAGAACGGAAACGGAGCTTGCAAAAGCATCATTAGTATAATCGATATCTGCAAAAAGAGGTGTGCCGTCGGGCGCAAATCTGAGCGCAGTGGTAGGTGCATCGGTAAGATCGTCATCAGCTATTGCCATAACATCGCCCTGAACATAAGAGGGGTCGTTCTGAATAAGCTGATCGGCACCGTTCTGCTCGGCAAAAGCGGTAACCGTCAAAAGTGTCGCAACAAGTGCGAAAAGTACTAAAAGTTTTTTCATTAATGCAGTTCCCTTCATTTTTTTGATTTAGACGAACAAAAAACTTCTTTTGTTCCGTGCCTTCAAATCAAATGGGCAGAACACCTTCTGCCCATTTGAAAAACTTACTTGTAATTATTTGTAAATTTCCACGCTTCTTCCAAGCCAGCCGGAAATACCCTTAATTTCCTTGAAGAAGCCGTCGGTAATATTACTACCCTGTAATGCCTCGGGGAGGTTTTCGCTGCCAAACTTAACACTGTTAAGCTCATCGTGGTCGAAGTTATAAGCCCTTTCGTAAGCAGACTTGGTAGTTACATTGTAACCCTCAATTGCCGTCTTGAGATAATCGACAATCTTGTCAATGTCTTGTTGTTCAAGTCTTCTGTCCTTATACTCTTCAATAATTTCAATCTTTTCTTTTTCGGTGAGGTCGTAAATCTTATTAACAACACGGTCAATATACTCATCAAGCAGGTCATTAACCTTGGTCATGTATTCACTCATAAGCTCGCCCAACTCATCAGCCATGCTCTTGAGCTCATCATCACCCATATTTGCCTCATCCTTGAACCACTTGCCTGCCTCATCAGCCATAACAACAGCTTCTCTGATAACATCAAAGTAGTAGTTATTGCTCTTGAGAGTGTAACCGGTGAGCAATTCGTCGTCATTTTGATATCCTTTATCGCCGTCCAGCAGATAATCGGGATTTACAATTTCAAGCAGTCTCATGAAGTATGCGTTATCCTTATACTTGTCATAGAACTTGCTTTCAAACTTGTTCATTGCCTGCTCATACTTAGGCTCAACGATACCGGAGATAACGTTTATCTTAATAACAACAGTGGATTTAACTTTGTGCTCATTCATTGAAACAGCAGAGGTATGTGCCATAGGAGGATTGTTTGCAAGGTAATCCTGATACCAATCGTCCAGCCAATCAGGAACCTCGAATTCAGGATGCTGGTCATGGAACTGCCAAAGAGTAAGATTAATCTCGGTAGAATACTGTTCCTTAGCATCCTCGAAGGCTTCCTTCATTTCCTCTTCGGTCATTACCTGCTTATACGACTCGGGAATATCTTCCTCAATGTCCTCGTATGTGAGCTCGTTAACCTTATCACCGTACTTTTCAATAACCTTTACATTTTCCTCGGTAATGGTTACATGCTTTTCTTCAAAGAGTTCTTCCACAACGTCTATTATGATCTGCTCATCAACGCTGGGAGCGGTTCCTCCGGGCTGTGTAAGTGCCTGTTGGATTTCCTCTTTGATAGCTTCTTTACCCAGTGTTTCAACGATACAAACCTCATGCTCAATAAGCTTGATATTTCTGTTTTCGTCCAGAACAAAGCCTGCCACATCAATAAGCTTATCGTTAAGCTTCTGGTTGTTTAAAACTTCCTTAATAGCAGTTTCCTTGAGGAAGAGGAAGTCCTTAACCGTGTCAATAGCTCTTGTTTCGCTGTTGTATTTTACATCATAGTTCTTGAGCTTGCTAAAATACTCGGGAGCTTTAACGCCCACATTTATTTCGTACCACTTAGGATATACTGTAATATTGCCGGTAACGGGTGTGTCGGGTGTGAATTCAACGCCGTTTGCATCAACCCAGGTGTCGTTTCTTACGCTACGTTCAAGTACAAACTCATTAGCGGTTCCTTCAAGGAACTTTTCGCTCACGTAAGCATCCTCATAGCACCAATGGAACAGTTTTTCGCCGAGAGTCTCGCCCTTCTTGGCGGTTCTGGTAGCCAGAGTGGCTCCGGTAGTACCATTCTTGAAGGTTACTCTGTATGTATCGGTGGTTCCCACAGAGATGGAGCCGCCGCCGGTGCGTTTCTTGAAGGTTACGGGAGTTTTTGCAATGATATCTTTAAAAACATCCTCATCCTTGTAGTTATCGAAGTTTACGGTTGTATTATTGTTGCTTACAACAACGCCGCCATCTGCCGTCACTTTTGTAAGCTTAACGTTTTTACCGCCTCGGATTACAAGACGGCCGTTGATTTTAACATTTTCGAGAGTAACCTTATTGAGGCAAACACCGTCTGCAATGATAAGGTCGCCTGTAACTTCAACGTTTTTCACGGTAAGGTCGCTTACGGTATTGAGAAGCAGGTTGCCCTCAACCTTTACATCCTTAATAACAGCATCGCCGAGAATACGGTTGAAAATATTATAGAGAAGCTGTGCAAATTCAGCTCTTGTTATGTACTCTCTGGGATAAAGATTATTCTTTTCTGAGTCTGCAACGGGAGAGCCATTGATGTACTGACGCTGTGCAAGATCGGAAAGCAATGCAACTGCCCAATCGGAAATATTTTTAGCATCTCCGAACTTTTCAAGTACAGTAACATCTGCGCCGCTGAGAACCAGCGCTCTTGCGATTACGACAAAAGCTTCTTCACGGACAATATAATCGTCTGGGCGAAGATGAGTATCATCGCTTCCCTCGAAAGTGCCCATATTTACAGCCTTTGACATTTCCTCGTAAAACCAATCGGTGTCTTTAACATCCTCAAACTTGGTAATACTTGCAAGTACGGATGCACCGAAAGCACGGTTTACAATAGTAGCCATTTCGGCTCTTGTAAGATTTGCATCCGCTCTGATGGTGCCGTCATGATAACCCTTGATAAGGTCATTTTCAACTGCCCATGCGAGAGCTGCCGCTGCCCAATGTTCCTCGGAATAATCCGACATATCACTTGCGGTAAGAGCGCCTGCGGGGATGCAGAATACCGACAGCATCATTGCTACGGTAAGAAGTATTGCTGTTAAGCTTCTGGTAAATTTCAATTTTGCCACCCTTTCGTTTATGTTAATTTTATTATATCCATTTATTAATTTTGCCCATGTAGTAAGCTTTAATGTTCGTTTTTTCTTCCTCATATGCGGCTTTCAGAGAATCCACAAGCCCCTGGTCCTGACCGGATTCCTTAAGAAGCGTTTTGACCTGCTTGAGTATTTCCTCAACCTGAGCATCGGTATCTGCTTCCCACTGAGCCACTATCTTAACTGCACGCTTAACATATGTTGCAAGAAGATTGGTTGCCGTTCGTTCCTTGTTAGGCACTTTCAAATACTCAGCTTTCCATTCAGCCTCCATATTACTCAGCCTTGTATTCGACTGTGACTTTGTAACGTAGAGCTGTGCCACGAGGCGGGCTATTTTTTCATTGGTCTCTTTGAGCTTTTCATCCGATATCATCGGTTTGTCAGTAGTTTCCGACTGCTTCGGAGGCTCGGTGATATCAATTGGAACGTAATCACTGCCTGTTGTGCCGATATCCGTATTATCCGGTCCTGAATTTTCCGGCGGGACAACCGGATTATCTTGCGGCGGATTCGTCACTGTCGGCGGAGAAGCCAGTATATCGGAAATATCCGGGTCATCCTCCGATGGCGGAGCCGAAATATCCGGTGGCGGTGGTACATCCGACGCATCCGGCGGAGGCGGAATATCAATATCAACCGCGGGTCCACTGCCTTGCTTATACTCATCGGGGATGTGAAGCAGCTCTTCTTCCGATTTGCCGACAATAAGCTCGATTGCTTCCTGTTCGGTAATCTCGTTGTTGGCCAGCTTTTCCTTTTCTTCGGGAGTAAGATCGCGAACGTTTATACCATCATAATTTTCCAGCAGTTGCTCGGGAGTTTTTCCATTCTCCATCATCTGCCGAAGCTCTTCCGGTGTCTTGGTTTGCGATATTATAAAAGCGTTTATGTAGCTTCTGAAGTGAAAAGCAGTCAAAGCCAGTATAACAAGTACCGCCAAAAGCAAGAAAAGTATTACTTTTGTACGCTTTTTTATAATATTACCTCCCATCCGCCGTTGATTGTATACGCAAAAATATACACGTATAGCATTATGTTTAATTATATCATCTTTTGTAACGAATGTCAATAGAAAATGTACAAATCGGCAAAGACAAATATTGTTAATATTTTGAAAACAATACTATCAATTGTATTTGGCACGCTCTCCGCCTATGTATTTTGCACGTGTTCGCGCCATTACAAGATTAGCCTCGCCTATTTTCTTTATTTCACAGCGTACCGGTACAGCAACAGCTCTGAGATGCATTCCGATAAGAGTGTCACCGATATCAATGCCTGCATGCGCTTTCACACTTTCTACCGTCACGGGATTTTTCAGCATTCCATGGACAGTCGTAGCAAACGAACCGCCTGCATGCGCGTGAGGAACGGCATTTACAATTTCCAGATTATAAAGATGTGCCGCCTCTTCTTCAATGATTATGGCGCGGTTGAGATGTTCACAGCACTGTGCCGCAAGAAATATTCCATGCGGCGTCAGCGCTTCGTCAAGGGCGGCATAGAGCTGTGCCGCCACGTCTAGGCTTCCGTAAGAACCTATTTTTGCACCCAGCACCTCACTGGTACTGCATCCTACAACAAGTATGTCGCCTTTTTTAAGCTGTGCCGCATCAAGCAGTGCTTTTGCTGCCGAAGCAAGCTGATTTTTTATTTCATTCATAGCATTATTCCTCTATCCAAAATAATGATTTTCTGATTTTCTCGAATTTTTCCGCTGCTTTTTCAAAGTTATCCGCCGTAATAAAGCAATAAACCTTGAATTTTGGTTCCGTTCCCGAGGGGCGTATTATAACCTCCGAAAGGTCTTCCAGCTCGTACGCTACTACATCATCGGGTACAAACGGGAGCTTTTCCACACTTTTGTCATATGTGTTTATGATGGAAGAAATGTGATAATCCTTCACTTTCACAATACGCAGCCCGCCAAGATTGTCGGAAGTCTCATGCAAAGAGTAAGCCTTAGACATTATTTCCTTCATTTTTCCCTTGATGTCAAGTGCGGAAATAACAACATCATAGGACATTTCCGCCGAAAAACCGTATTCGCGATAAATATCCTCCAGTGCTTCTCTCAGTGTTATTCCGCGGGATTTGTGATAAGCCGCCATCTCACATATGAGAAGAGAGGTTGCAACAGCGTCCTTGTCGCGCGCATAGGATGCACTGAGATAGCCGTAGCTCTCCTCGAATCCGAATATAAATGTATGGCTGTTGTCGCGCTCAAATTCTTTTATTTTTTCGCCTATATACTTGAATCCGGTGTATACATTTATCATCTCAACCCCGTTTTTACGGCATATGCTTTCGGCAAGCTTGGTGGAGACAATAGATTTGACAGCACAGGCATTATCCGCAAGTGTTCCGTTTTTACGGCGTTGTTTTATTATATAATCCAGCATCATAAGTCCTGCCTGATTTCCGGTGGGCAAAAACCAGTTTCCATCTCTGTCCGGTGCACAGATGCCAACACGGTCAGCATCCGGATCGGTAGCGAGAATAATATCGCATCCGCCGTTTTCATCCGCCATTTTGCACGCAAGCTCATAGCTTTCCTTATACTGGGGATTAGGCTTTTTGACAGTCGGAAAATTGCCGTCCAGTATCATTTGCTCAGGCACGGTGGTCACATTTTTAAATCCCGCTCTTCTCAGCACCTCCGGGACAAGCGCATGACCGGCACCGTGAAGCGGAGTATATACTATTTTGAGATCATTTTGAGCTTCTATATTATTTTGACTGATAATGTGGGTAAGAAGTTCCGACAAATACTGTTCATCCAATTCTTCCCCTATAACCGTTATCAAGCCGTCCGATACCGCCTTGTCGTAATCCATCGTCTTTATGCTTTTAAAGAAATCGTACTGCATACACTGTGCAGAAACCGCCGCCGCTTCCTCCGGCGGAAGCTGAGCGCCGTCCTCCCAGTACACCTTGTAGCCGTTATCCTCTTTGGGGTTATGGGAAGCAGTAACATTTATGCCCGCCTTGCAGCCCAGCCTTCTTATGGCATAAGAAAGCTCGGGAGTTGGGCGCAGTGCATCGAAAAGGTAAACCTTAATGCCGTTCGCCGCGAGGACGCATGCCGCACGCCTTGAAAACTCTTCGGAATTGTTACGGCTGTCATACGCAATAGCAACACCCTTTTGTGCACCGTCGTTTTTTAATACAATGCTCGCAAGTGCCTGCGTTGCAAGCTCCACGGTATGAACGTTCATATTGGAAGAGCCAACTTTCATTTTGCCGCGGAGTCCTGCCGTTCCAAAGCTTATAAGTGTCAGAAATCCGCTTATAAGCGCATCCTTATCATTTTTTATCGTATCAAGCTCTTTCTTCAATTCATGCCCTACGCGCGGATTTGCGCACCACTCGGCATAGTTAGCCGCGGCAATGGCCTCTCTTTGGGAAACATCAATTTCCGAAATGCTTTTGAATAATCTCATAAAGTCACTTTCCTTCCGATATGTTATTTAACATTTTCGCTTATGGCGCGTGCCAGCTGATCGGGGCACGAGGTAGGCTTAAAGCCGCATTTTATTCCCGAAAGACGCTTGACCGCCTCATCCGGTGTCATTCCTTCCACAAGCCTTGCGACGCCCTGAGTATTTCCGGCACAGCCACCGATAAATTTAACACCCGTCAACTTGCCGTCCACAACATCAAACTGTATTTCCCGCGAGCAGGTGCCTTTTGTTTTGTACTTAAACATAATCATTATCCTTTCCGATATGCCCCAATTAAAATTATATCTGAAAATCGGGAGAAATATTCACCATGAGATTGCATTAAACTCTTCATTATAATCCAATTTATATTATAACAGAAATTAACACATATGTCAATCATAACGGAAGCATTTTTTATTAAATGACAAAACTTGTGTTTACTATTGACATTCCTGCGCTTTTGTGATAAAATATATAAAGAATATGCGCCTGTGGCGGAACTGGCAGACGCGCCAGACTTAGGTTCCGTCCTGTATGTGATTTTATTGTTGATTACGGTTTTTCCGTTTTCATAGATGAGGATTAAGTGATATGCTCCTCCTCGGTGCACCTCTACCGTGTAAAAATCAAGAGGTAAAACTTAATATGCGGATGTGGCGGAATCGGCAGACGCGCTAGACTTAGGTTCCGTCCTGTATGTGATTTTATTGTTGATTACGGTTTTTGCCGTTTTCATAGATGAGGATTAAGCGATATGCTCCTCCTCGGTGTACCTCCACCGTGTAAAAATTAAGAGGTAAAAACTTAATATGCGGATGTGGCGGAATTGGCAGACGCGCTAGACTTAGGATCTAGTGATTTTATCGTGGGGGTTCAAGTCCCTTCATCCGCACCAAACAGTAGAAATCCGAACCTTGTACCAATCGGTGAAGGGTTCGGATTTTTATTATATCTTGACTATCCTAATTTTAATAGTAAACTTGAAAAACAATAATATCGAAATCTCAGGGGATAAAACTTTAATCGGTTTTATCTCTTTTTTTATATATTTTTACCCGCACATTCGTCAAAACAAATGCCATCATATCAATCGTATCAGTTTTAATAACTTCTTTTTCTGTAAGCGCTACAGAGGTACCGAGAGAATCGGCACCCTGCAATGCCACAAACGAAGCAATCATTTTTGTTGAAAATTGCATCGGTGATATTTTAACCGAAGTGCAGAACGGGTTGGGATATGCCGATGCAAGAGCGAAATCAAACCGCATATTCTTTAATGCTTGGCTCAATGGTCAGACAAATGGATATAGCTACGGCGAGCTTGTGGATATAGCCAATAATGCAATATGGCAATATCGGGATATGTATCTGCGACCTGACTTTTACAAAGATAATCTTGAAAAAGTCAGAGTTATTATTGCTCCTGTAATTGAAGATTCAATAAGGAACGAAGTTCCGTCATTCAACGTTCAAGCGGCAGATAAACTGCCGCTTGAAAAAGCAATGCAAAGCCATTGCTTTTAGTTATAAATCAGGCAAAATCACTTATGCAGAAGCAGAGTTCAATGCTCGAACAAGAATTTATCAATCAGTAAAACCTGACTTCAATCCTGATGTTGAATATATGAAAGATCCTCTTTCAAGAGATATTCCATCGGTTGATAACAGCTTATTTATACTTGCAAGAAAATTAATTCTATCATAGCACAAAAGTGGCATAACCTATACAAAACAGGCTATGCCTCTTTTTAATACATTTTAATACTCATTTATATAAAACTCAAATGTGTTTCCTTTGGTTCCGTAAAGAATCGCATCGCCGTCTATGTGTGTTAACTCAAGACCGCCGGGATTAACTTCCCAGTCAAAAGACGCATTTAAAGGATATGGACTAATCACAATCGGCTCATCCACGCCTTCTACAACTCCACCATTCAGGTTAAGTTTCAATACATCACCATCTAATTTCCATGTTCATTCAAACTGTTCCAAAACCTCACTGTTTCCAATTCCATAGACATAGCTTACCGTTCCGTCAGGGTTGAGTTCAAGCCCCAGTGCTCTTTCCTCGCCGTTTCCATCATTTGCAAAAGCAATCCAGCTTCCGCAAAACTCAGCGTCAGGAATTTCATCAGAGCCACTAAACTCTGTCATCTTGTCATACGGTGTAAAGTCATAGACTTTGGTTTCGCTGTTTTCAAGTCTTCCGTCCATACCTGACTGAACAGGTGTGTAACAAACCTTTTCAGAACCCTTTTTTGCAATTACCACTCTGCAACTGAACCGTCGGGATGATGCCATACAGGATTTTTCCAATTATGTGGATTCTCATTCTCTTCAATGACTAGCTTCTTGTTAACATTCACTCCTAGCCCCGGAAGTTTTGGAAGATTTACAAAACCATCTATAAATTTAAAGTCCTCTTTATTCTCTACATAATCAAGAACTGTTTTACCCACATTGTAGTGAATACCCATACTCTGCTCCTGAATAACCGCATTATAGCTTGTGGCATCCACATTAAGGCACGCCGCAAGGGCAATTGGGCCAAGAGGACAATGAGGTGCCAAAGCCACATCATAAGCCTCTGCCATACCGGCAATCTTCTTTACCTCGGTAATTCCGCCTGCGTGAGAAAGGTCTGGCTGAATAATATCCACTCCGCCAAATTCCAGCAGGCGCTTGAAATCGTATTTTGAGAACAATCTTTCGCCTGTTGCGATAGGGATATTGCAGCAAAGCGCAATTTCTTTAAATACCTCCATATTTTCGCACAGCACAGGTTCCTCAATAAACATTGGGTCAAATTCCTCAAGCTTTTTAGCAAGAACTTTTGCCATAGGCTTGTGCACTCTGCCGTGGAAGTCAATAGCTATGCCAAAATATTTTCCGCAAGACTCGCGGATAGCCGCAACACGTTCCAAAACGGCATCAATTTTATCGTATGAATCTATCATCTGCAATTCTTCTGTTGCATTCATTTTTATTGCTTTGAAGCCTTCCTCCTGCTTTTGTTTTGCAGCATTGCCCACATCTGAAGGTCTGTCGCCGCCAATCCAGGAATACACCTTCATCTTGTCACGGCATCTTCCGCCCATGAGTTCATATACAGGAACGCCAAAAACTTTTCCTTTGATATCCCAAAGTGCTTGGTCTATTCCTGAAATTGCGCTCATAATCACACCGCCTCCGCGGTAGAATCCCGCACGGTACATTGTTTCCCACAGACCTTCGATTTGTGACGGGTCTGCATCAATCAGATAGTCCTTCATTTCCTGAACACAGGCCAGAACTGCTGCAACATGACCTTCTAAAACTGCTTCACCCCAACCAACAAAGCCCTCGTCTGTAATAATCTCCACAAAACCCCATCGTGGTCTGACAAAATACGTATTAACCTCTTTAATCCTCATAACAATTCTCCTTTACATCTAATTTAAAAAACTGAAAAAACTCTTTTCTTTTTTTACTATTAATGATATAATAACATCAATCTATGATACTCGCTTTCCATTTTTGAAGAAATCTATCTCATTTTTTGTCATAAGGAGGGGTATTTTATGCATGCACGGTTTGATTTTGAAAGAGAAAGAAGCCGAGAACTTATAAAAGAAGTTGTAAACGACAATTTAGATGGAAGTTGTCCGTTTAAATTCCATTCGCAAATCGAATTGTATTTTGTTGAAGATGGAGAAATTAGAGCTTTTATAAATCATCACCAAAAGATTCTCAAAAAAGGTCATATGGCTATTACAATGAGCTATGACGCACATTTGTTCCGTTCCATCAAGGACTCAAAGTCAAGCATATTATTTATACCCCTAGAAATATGTAATGAATTTTCAGAATTAACAAAAGCTAAGAATATAAACAATCCTTTTATTTGCGATGTGAATACTGTAAATAAAATCAAATTTTATGTCAATGAAATAAAAGATGGATGTAACGATATAACATTACGAGGATATCTGTATGTTATTCTTGGAATTGTGCTGGATAACGTTTTTCTTACCGAAACGGATAGTTCTTTTGATGCAGAGCTTTCATCTGCTCTTTTGATTTATCTGAATCAGAATTTTCGCAAAAAAATAACACTGAACACCTTGTCCAATAAATTTGGCTATTCAAAAAGCTATCTATCACGTTTTTTTAAAAAGAATCTTGGAATAGGTTTTAACAGCTATGTCAATATCCTAAGATTACGACACTATCTCTTACTTATGCACGAAAAAAAACATACAAACACTTACTGTGCATTTGAAAGCGGCTTTGACTCGATGGGAACATTTTATCGTGTTTTCAAGCAAGAGTTTAATTGTTCCCCAGGTGAATATTTTTCTGAAAATTAAACTCTAATTTCCTTGTCAAAATACCAAAGCTTATGACAGTATAGAAAAAGTTGAAAATGTTAGTAAACCTAATGATTTAATGAGCTTTATGGTTCCTAATAACTTATAATTATTAAAGATATTATTTCACATACGCTATATAACCATTAGGATCTGGTGTCTACGACGTGGGGGTTCAAGTCCCTTCAGGCGCATAAACAAAGAGGCAGTAACCTTTCGGTTACTGCCTCACAGTGTGTCGATAAACATATCGACACACTGTGAGACTTTCGAAAAGTCAGGGATATTTTGCCGATTTAAGCC
Organism: Oscillospiraceae bacterium; assembly: GCA_015065085.1. Taxonomy (NCBI): domain Bacteria; kingdom Bacillati; phylum Bacillota; class Clostridia; order Eubacteriales; family Oscillospiraceae; species Oscillospiraceae bacterium. Next base: position 116,899 of record SVQW01000002.1, read on the forward strand.
TGTCGGCGTACAAAGGTACGATAGGGCTTGAAGCGGCAAAAAGCGACAAACAGCAGGTGATATTCGATGTATCACCTGCTGTTAAATTATTTTTTGCTTTATTTGCGTTTTTTGAAATATAATTTATTTCCGTCGCGGTATCACGGCTTTCTCGACAGTCTGAGAGGCAGTAACCTTTCGGTTACTGCCTCTTGCGTTTTCAAAACATAAACACCGTTATTCCTCGTCAGATTCCGACGAGGATTGTTTTTTCTTCAGCAGAATTCTGAGCCATGTATCCACCGCACTCACTATCCGCTTGTCAATGTCTTTTTCATACGCTTCGTCAAAAAACTCATCGGCATTTTTCAATGTGTTTTTATGATATGCGTTCTCAAATTCATACATGGTGGTTATATGTTTTTCCCACTCATTTCCGAGCATAACGGAAAGCTTTATTACATCAGCGGTCTCCACCGCATCAAAGCACTCGCCCGCCGCGGCAAAAAGATATTTATCAAAACTTTTGTAGCTGTCAGGCTCGAATATATCCGGGTATGCCTCGTACAAATCCGCTACGGCATTGAGAGCATCACATTCTTCGTCGTAAATAATTTCAGCAACGCACTTGTGATTTTCCTCATTGTTGCACCAACGCTTCAGAGGATCCTTGAATGAAACCGTGCCTTTGATGAGACCGTCGGTCAGCCTTGCGAATTCCGCACGGCTTTGTTCAATACGTCCCGATATATCCGCCGCACGCTTCATGCCGTCAAAACGTGCATGATGCATGCGTTGCTTGAATTTTTCTATACTGCGTCTGAGAAAGCCCGAATCGATTATATCGAGATTATCAACATACATGCGGAAAATGCCTTCCTTACGTGTGCCCCATATCCTGTCGAAAAGCTCATCATCCATACTCTCAAAGATATAGCTTTCGCCTATGTCACCCTGGCGCCCCGCTCTGCCGCGTATCTGCTGTTCTATACGCATGTCCTCATATGGCTCCGATCCTATGACACAAAGACCGCCTGCAGCTATAACCTTTTCACGTTCAATCGCCGCCAGTGCACGGTTTTTTGCAAGAGCTGCGGTATATATACCGTAAAGCTCAGTTGATCTCGTTTCCTCGTCGGGCAGAGTATAAAGTATTTCGTCTATGGAAGAAATATCCACTCCCTGCTCCACCAGTTCAAACAGCGTCGCGCGCTCAGCATCACCGCCAAGCTTTATATCAACCCCGCGGTTGGCAATCTGAGTAGCAATAAGTACACTGCCAAGCATGCCGGCATTTGCCAGAAGCTCGGGCGACTGCTCGGAATTTACCGCATTAAGTACATTGTGCGGTATTCCGCGCTCTTTAAGCAGCTGCGAAAAATGCGCCGATTCGCGAAGATTCTTCACAATGAGAAGAACGGGCTGACCGTTTGCATTCTTTTCCTCAACCATATCCGCAACAGCGGTGTCCTTCAACTGCTTTGAAGTGTACAGCGTGACAGTACGGTCGATCCTTTGTATAGGATGCACCGGTGGAACAGCCACAACGTCAAGACCGTATATGCTCTTGAATTCTTTCTTGAAACTGCTGGCAGTAGCTGAAGTACCGCAAAGTGTTCCGAAGCGCTTGAGCAGTCCGTAGAGATATACGATATCATTCAGAGAATTATGCTCATAAAGCTCCATTTCATATCTGCGTGACGGAAGAGAGTTAAAGCGTGCGGTAAAATAGCCCCACTCTCCGCTCATGGCTCTTACCGAGCCGTTGCTCTCATTTTCCGAATAAATAACACCGTCCCGCACAAAGAAATCTTCTCCCTGCACATATCTGCTGCAATACACTGCTCTGCGTATAAGAGTTTCCATTCTCATGAAGTCCTCGGTCTTGGTTATGTCATCACGGCTTATACCGCAATATGCCTCTATAAGACCGCATATTTTTTCTTCATTGAACTCAACAATATCCGAGCGCACCGTAACACAGCTTGGATCGTCCTTTATTTTGTCCGCAATATTAAATGCCGTTCTGCATTTTTTCAGATATCCGTCCGTAACCGAGGAAGCATTTTTCAGCATTATGGGCAGGGCGGCGGATTCTATAAGGAAATAGTCCGCTTCATCAATGACAGCACTGCATCGGGACAAATCCATACGTTTGTCTGCACTTGCCTTTTGCTTAAAAAGGAAGTTGACGCCAAAGGTTTCCAGGTCGGAATAAATAATATTTTCCCCGCCGTTTTTGCCGTCATAATACTTCGAGTTCAACTTCACAAGAAGCTCTGTTTTAAGCCCCAGTAAGCAGTAAAGCCCGCGCATCCATTTGTAATTTCTTTTATTGAGATATTTTGACTCGTCAAGGACATACACCTTGTCGCTATAAAGGCTGTTCACATATGCCGCAAGCGCAATAGTGTATGTCTTACCCTCACCGTTAAGTATTTCGGCGATTTTGCCGTCAAGCATAGCCGCGGCTCCTACATATTGCACGTAATGGTGCTTGTATCCCAGCGTTCTCATTCCGGCTTCGCTGACAAGTGCAAATGCCTCGGGCGCAAGCTTCAGCTTATTTTCACCTTTTTGGGCACGCTCCCGCAGCTTTTGTGTGCGCAGAGCAAAATCCGCCTCACTAAAACCCGAAAAATCAAACTTTGCGGCATCATTGGCAATACGGTTGTACTTCATCATGGTGATAAAGTCGTTTTTCTTTTCTGCGGAGTAGTGCTGATAATAGCTTTTGTTTGCAATAACACCGCCTGCAGAAATATTTGTCTGGCCTCTTTCGATACATATATCGCCTATGGAAAGCACCGCCTCCGCCTTATCGCGCACATCTGACGGAAACTCTTCGTTTTCCGCACAGAATGTTATCAGGTCGCGGTATTTCTCCATAAATACGATTACATCCTCGTTTCGCCCTTCAATAAGAAGACGGTTTACAATCATCTCCGCATCATCCATTGCAAGGGAGTTAAACTCACCCATACCACAGCTCACAAATTCGCTGAATTTTTCAATTGATTCGTCAAGCTGACCGTTTGCGGCAAGTACATAAGAATATATTCCCAGATGCTCCTTTTTCACATTTTCACCAGCCTCACGAGACAGTGAATTATCCTGAATTGCCTCATCAAGAAGCTCATCTGCCGCCATGATTACTGAACCCGCATCCGCATCGCTGTCGTTTGAATTGACAATTATTTTCACATATAGTAAAAGTATCTGGTGCATGTAATAACTTTTCCATTCAAGCGTCATTAGCTTTTCCAGCACCGTACGGCAGATATGGTATGCACCCATATTACAGCAGGACTGATAGATAAGTTTTGCAACAGTAAGCATGGGAGCAGCAAATTCCTCCGACTCAAGGTATTCGCTGTGTTTGCTTAAATGGTCGACAAGAGCATCAAAGTGGCGTCCCACCGCATCAATATCTCGTGTCAAAAAGCCGGTCACAATATCACTGTACAAAAAATCGAAAAGGCTTTTGCCGTCGTCCTCTTCATCTTCAAAGTCATCAATATCAAATTCTTCCATGCTGTCAAAAAGCTTCATTGCTTCGGGATCATCTGCTATATCGTCAAATGTATTATCCATCAACTTGTTCCAGTCAAAATCGGAAAAGTCACGGGAAGTATTCAGACTGTAAATAAAAGGAAGCGAGGCGCTCATGCGTAAAAGCGGAAGAACATAACACTTTATCCATACAGCGACATTTGTTGTAAATTCATCGCGCGGAGAAGGATTTTCACCAACGCCGGCACGAAAACTGCTGTACCACGTTTTAAAACGCTCATCCGCGTTTTTGCACTTTTCCATATCGTGACGGTCGGTGACAAGCTCCGTTCTCAAAAGTCTGAATATATCTGCAGCCTCATCAAGCTGCAACAATCTGGCAAAATGCTCAAACCTTGTATAAAACCGCAATCCCGTAACCGCATCGTTTGCTCCGGCAGTCATCATACTGTCGCACATACTGTCAAACAACACTTTCGGTACAGAATAATCCTCCCCCAACAGCTTGGGTATGCATAACTGTGCAATTATGGGCTCAATATATACGGTACGGCTGTGTGAATTGTAGGTTATCCACCTGTGCGCTGTAAGTTCGGTTATTACACCGCGATAAATAATGCCACACTTTTCCATAAGTCCGTACAGCTTATCCTCATCCGCGACGGGATGTGCCATAAGAGCAATCAGAAGCAGTGTACGCCTTGCTTCATCACTGAAATCTTCAAGTGCAATAAGATCTGAAAGCTTTTTCAAGACGCGGTCATTAAGCGTTTTTTTGCTGTCGGTGCCAACTGAAAGATACTGTTTTATTTCCCTCGAATCGGCACGTATCTCCTTTGAAAGCACCGAGGCTGTTATCTCAACGGTCTTGGTATGCCCTCCCACATCCTCAAAAAAGCTTTCCAAAAAAGGAATAACAGCCTCGCGGTCAGCATGCTCATCACGGTCATAATAATGAAAAAACAGCTCTGAAAGATGCTTGTTTTGCATCCTGCCAACCTGGATAACAGGAAAATGGTCGGCATAGGCGTCCGCAGAATTCTGCGTAATGAAAACAACATGGCAGTTAAGACCCCTGAGAAGCCCCAATATGAATTCATCCGCCTCATCTTCTACATCCACATCCGAAGCTATAAGAATATGGCGTTTATCAAGCCTTGAAAGAAAATCAAATTTTGCACGTATGACACTGCGTTCATCCTGCTTTTCAAAAGCACCCTCGTTGATATTTGAAAAGTGCAAATCGTTCAGAAAGAAATTATACAGATTGTCGTGTATTCCCTGCACCTCAACAGCAGATGTATAGCTGTTGAGGCTTACGTATCGTCTTATAACGGTTCTTTTTCCGAATCCGAAAACACCGCTTACAAAAATAACATTGGAAGAAGAAAAGGCATCATTTACACGGTTTATAATATCATCACGGCTGCCGTCGACAAAATAACCGCTTGAGGCGGCAGTTGCTCCGTAAACGCGGGGAACAAGAACGTCATACGGCTTTTCGGGCATTCCGTCGGCACGGCACTTAAGCAGATGCTTCACCCTTTTTATCAAAGCATCAAGTCCGCCGGATTTGCCCAATTTCTGTATTCTTGCCACACAGTTCGAGTCTGAAACATGGTTAAGCTGCATTGCAAAACGCTCTGTGTAAGGCTCATCGGTTACTTTATAGACAATAATGTTAAGACGGCCGTCATTTTCCATTCGACGCGCCTCGATCAATTCATTTATAACATAAGATTTGGTGTCCATTGAGGCTTCGCTTACAATCACCACGAAAACCTGACTTCGGCGGATATTATCGATACATTCCTTTGAAAAATCCGACACACAGTGCTCATCCGAGTCCCAATATGTAATATTCTCCTGCTGTAATTTTGATGCTATGACATTTTTAACATCACGGTCCGCTCCGGACCAACTGATAAATACGCTCATACACTGCGCCTTTCTTTGGGTTTATATGTGAACTAATGCTTCTTTGTTTCCGAAATATCCTTGATAAATGAGTTTATAACGTTGCCCAGTATACCCTCTCCGTTTTCGTCCGTCTTGTAGATATATGCACAGTGGCTCGAATGCATAAGCTTAAGCTTGACATTATCCTTATGCCCGAAGTGCTCCAGGGTTTTGATCATAAGCATAGTCTGTTCATAACGTCCGAACATATCATTGTCCGAAACTATAAAAAGCATGGGTGGATACTTTTCTTCGGTTCCCACAAAGAACATAGGAGCAGTTTCGTCCACAATAACTCTTCTGCTGTCCTTTCCCATTTCCTTGAGTACATTGAAATGAGAAGTGGGCTGACCCGCATCGTGAATATATGCGTCTATATCGGTAGGCTTCACGCCCACCTTTTCAAAATATCTGCCGTCAAAACAAAGCATCATGGATATGTATCCGCCCGCACTGCTTCCTCCGACAAAAATGCGGTTCAGCTTGCCGTAAGCACCTATGTTATCCTTAAGCCATCTTACAGAGCATGCCGCATCTTCAATGAAATCGGGGAATTTTGCCGTAGGGTACATTCTGTATTCAACCGATGCCGTTGCAATACTGTTTTTTGCCAGAGTTTTTGCAAAAACCTCTGTGTTTTTTTTGTTGCCTCCGCTGAGGCCTCCGCCGTGGAAGTACACAAACAAATCAAAATCTGCACTTTCGGGAAGATGCAGGTCCAGGCAAAGACCATCCTTGTAGACTATATCATATTTACTTATCATATCAAATCTCCTACATGCATCATAAAACAAAAAATAATTAAATATACTTTCTAATGAAAAACTAAAGGAAGGTGTTATTTATGAAGAAACACATAGCTTTATGGCAATTCGCCGGCTTTGCCGTAACTTCTTTTTTGGGGAGCATTCTGCATTTTCTTTACGATTGGACCAACGAAAACACTTTAAGCGCTCTCATTTCGGCAGTCAACGAATCCACTTGGGAACACATGAAGATTTTATTCTTCCCCATGTTCATTTTTGCACTCATACAAAGACGATTCTTTAAGAAAGCAGAAAACTACTGGTGTATAAAGCTTATCGGCACCTCTATCGGACTTATTCTCATTCCCGTTCTGTTTTACACCTTAAACGGAATATTCGGTCCCACACCCGATTGGGTAAATATCACCATATTCTTTGTCAGTGCGGCAACGTCATATATTTTAGAAGCAATACTATTCAAAGCCGATAAGCCTCAATGTCCTTTCAACCGCACAGCATTTTTACTGTTGTGTTTGATAGGTGCTTTATTTATCATCTTCACCTTTTACCCGCCTCAAATCCTCCTGTTCAGAGACCCTTTGACAGGCACCTACGGAATAAACGGATAACAAAGCTTTATATTATCCTTTCAAAAGCCACCCGAGGAAGCGTCTTATTATTTATGAGAACGGTTCCGCAACGTGAAAAGCCGTTTTTTATGAGAAGCCTCTGCATTGAAATATTATCCTCATGGGTATCGCACCGCAGTGAATGTATTCCCCTTTCATTGCACATTCTTACGGCGTTCTCCACAATAAATCCGCCTATTCCACCGCCCTTGAGGCTTTCCTTCACGGCAATTCTGTGTATTGCCCCGTATTCATAATCCGTGAGCCACTTCCCTTCGGTCATGGCATCATAATTATCCTCGTGACCGAAGTGAACTGCTGCAAGCCCGATTATCTCTTTGTCCTGCTCGGCAACATACGCAATGCCGTTTTGTATATCCTTAGCATAGTCATCCGCCGAGGGATAACCATCCTGCCACTGGTCGATTCCGCTTCTTTTCATATATGCCCTTGCCGCCTCAACTATTTCCATTACTTCATCAAGGTCACAGGGGGTCATTGATCTGAAAATCCTCATAGCCGTCACCATTATTTTTTCAATTTTCTGAGTCTGTGCATAACATCACTTCCGCCACTGCCGAAATAATCATGCAGTTCAAGGTACTCTTTATAAAGCGCACGGTATTTGGGTGACATTTCGGGGTTGGGTTTATAATAATCCTCTCTGATACGTCCCATGGCCTGTGCCGCATCATCAAGAGTATCAAAAACTCCCGCCGCCTGCGCCGCATATATGGCGCTGCCCACCGCACCGCCCTGTGTGGTTTCGGAAAGATATACGGGAAGCTCCAGAACGTCCGAAAGCATCTGTACAAGCACAGGGTTCTTTGAAGCTATGCCGCCCGTAGCGTAAACGCTGTCCACGGCGATGCCGTGTTTTACAAAATTATCTATAATTATTTTGGTGCTGAAAGACGTAGCCTCCATAAAAGCACGGTACACCTCTTCAGGTGTTGTATTCAGATTTATGCCAAGTATCATACCGCTCAATTCAGAATCATTGAGTATTGAACGATTTCCGTTAAACCAGTCCAGCACCATAAGTCCGCTTTCGCCCGGAGCAAGCTTTGATGCCTTTTCGGTGAGAAGCTGATGAGGGCTCAAGCCTTTTTCACGCGCTTCTGCGGCATAATCTTCGGGGAACATATTCTTGACCACCCAAGCAAAGGAGTCGCCGTAGCAGGATTGACCTGCCTCGTACGCAATATATCCCGCCATTGTGCCGCCGTCCACATTGCCCAGTATTCCTTTGACGGAAAGCTCCTTTTGGTCCATTATTATGAACACACCCGACGTACCCAGGATAGCAAAAAGTCTGCCGGGACGGGTGATTTTAAGTGCAGGTGCCGCAGCATGGGCATCTATCATTGCACAGCACACCGCCGTGCCCTTTTCAAGTCCCGTCACGCGGGACATTTCTTCGGTTATTTCCCCTGCCTTTTGTCCTGCAAAAATAACAGGAGCATTAAGCTTTTGGGAAACGAGATTTTCAAAGCGTTTATCCAGTGCGGTGTTGAACTCTGCGGAGGGATAGCCCTCGGAGGTGTAAAAATACTTGAAACCGGCAATGCAGGCAGAGCGCTTTTGCTGTCCGCACAGTTTCCATATTATCCAGTCGCCCGCATCAATGAAGTAGTCGGCTTTTTCATATATTTCGGGGGCCTCGCGAAGAGTCTGCAATATCTTGGGATAGGCGAATTCGCAGGATATTTTGGAGCCATAGCTTTCAAACCACTTTTCTCCCCTCGCCTTTGCCACTTCATTTATAAAATCCGCTTCCTTTTGTGCCGCGTGGTGCTTCCACAGCTTGGCGTATGCGTTAGGCTGTGATGCATATTGAGGAAGCATACACAGCGGAGTCGCATCCTTCAATACGGGAAGTATGGTGCAGGCGGTGAAATCTACACCCACACCCTTTATAAGCGACGGTGATATGCCGCTTTCCTTTATGAGTGCAGGCAGAGTTTCGGTAATCACCATAAGATAGTCTTCCGGGTGCTGAAGCGCCCAGTCATCACCCAGCGGCGTGCCGTCGGGGAGAGCTTTTTCCATAACACCGTGAGGATATACAAGTTCTTTTGACATTATTTCATTTCCGTTCTCGCAATCAACAATGGAAACACGTCCTGACAGTGTACCATAATCTATACCTACTGTGTAGTTTTTCATATTTAAAGCCTTTCAAGTGTAATATGATTATTATAACGTTATTATAATGCTTTTATAAAGCATTGTCAATATTTTAGTGTTATTTTAAAAAAGCAAATACCGAGGCTTATGCCTAGTGTTCTTGAGGACATTAACCATAAAGACGGAAAATCTAAAAAGATTTTCCGTCTTTATTTATCCTTTAGTTTTAATTTAACAACTTGTAGAGCATACGCGGTCTGCCTCCGGTTCCGTAGTTCATATCCGCAATAACCATTCCCGTTTCCGAAAGGTGTGTCATATATCTTCTTACAGTAACGCCGGTAAGTCCGACTTTTTCTGCGATTTCATCGCCGGTGAGCCATTTGTTTTTGTTTTCTTTCAAATGTTCAATAATGGTTTGCAAAGTCTTTTCCTGTACGCCTTTCGGATAAAGTTCGTTTGCCCTCTTCCTTGATTTATCTATCAAAAAGTCAATATTTTTCTGATTAACCTTATCCAAATCTTTCAATGCTTCAACCTGAGCAATAAATTTATCAAGTGCCACCTTAAATCTTTCAAATGTAAACGGCTTTACCAAATAATCAACTACACCAAGATGCAGTCCCTCTTTTAATTGCTCTCTTTCATTAGCTGCAGTTACCATTATAACATCAACGGAAATCTGTTTTTTTCTTATCTGTCTGAGTGTTTCAAAGCCATCCATATAAGGCATAAATACATCAAGGATGATTAAATCAACCTCGTTTTCATCAAGGTATTCCAGGGCACTTTTTCCGTCATTACATTTATGTGCAACCACAAAGTCTTTATGCCGGCTTACAAATTGCTCATTTATCATAGCGACCATAGGATCGTCTTCTACGATTAAAACTTTATACATAATACACCTCCAAAAAGTTATTTTGAAAAGCTGACGGTAAATGATGTACCCATATTTTCCTGTGATTCAACCGTTATTTTACCACCTACAGCTTCAACCATTTCCTTTACCTGACATAGTCCGGTGCCACGACCTTCGCCTTTGGTTGAGAAACCGTTATCAAATATATGTTCAACATTGTCTTTACCGATTCCAACACCTGTATCGTCAACAGTTATAAGGAGTGCATCTTCACGGGAATAGATGCCAAAATGCAGTTGTTTTTGTCTGTCTATATCCTTTATATTCATTGCATCAAACGCATTATCTATAAGGTTGCCGATAACCGTAACCATAAGCTCGGGGGGAAGATATAAATCTGTTTTTGAATAGTGGCTTTCTTCACTCAGTATAAACTTTATATTAAGTTCCGAAGCTCTTGCACTTTTACCTATTAAAAGTGCCGCTATACTTGGTTCATCAACTACTGACATAATTTTACTGATGGTTTCTCTCTGCACAATAGAAATATTTTCAATATACGATACCGCTTCGTTATACATTTCCATTTGTATCAGTCCCATTATAACATGAAGCTTGTTTGTGAAATCGTGATTGTTAGCCCGCATTGAATCCACAAGATACCTTGTTCCTGCAAGATCTTCCATCAGCTTTGTGTATTCTTCACGGTTGTGAAGAATTGCAACTGCTCCGATAATGTCATTTTTTTCCCTGATAGGTATGCAGTCAATCAAAACATTGCTGTTATCAATGCTTTGCTCTTGAATGTTAAATTCTTTTTCGCCTGTTCTGATGACATTTTGTATGAAACCGTCATTACAGCAATCGGTAAATGGTGCATTTATAAGCTCTTTTGATTTTTCCTTGCCAAGCATTTTTGCCGCAGAGCGATTTGCAAACTGCACAACTCCGTTTTTATCTACGGCAAGTACACCCTCGTTTAATGATTCCAAAATATTATCACGAACTTGAAACATTGCCGAGAAAACATTTGGTTCATATCCATGCAAGCTCTTTTTAATAGAGCTTGAAAGCTCTGCAGAAATAATCAGTTCTATTAAAATTGCGGCAATAGTAATGAGCGCAAAGATAAAAAGTATCTGCAAGGTTTCCGCCTTGATATTTTCAAGAAGCATAATCGTCATAACGAATCCGGTGTAGTTTCCGTTTTTATCATAAACTGCCGCATACGCACGGCGCTGTGAACCGGAAGGCCCCGTTTCATTTGCTGTGTAGTATTCCTTTGATACCTTTTCAAATTCAGGTATAGTTCCGTCATACTCTGTACCAATCAAATCGTGATTGGAATGATACAGACGAACATTATCACGACTTACAAAGGATATAAAGTCAATATTGTCAAGGGTTGTTTTGAGAGAGTCAAGATACTCATTTAACAGCTCAGTTGTTTTTTCATCATCGGGATTTTCAATTTTGTCATCCACAAGTGGAGAATTTGCCACAGCCTCGGCAATGTTCTGCAGGTTCTGATCTCGTTTATCTATTTCAAAATGAATATTTATCAAGGTTCCCGAAATGCCCAAAAACAAAGCAAGGGTTATGATGAGTATAAGTTGCGTGGTGAATATTTTTCTGTGTATGTTTTTTATTGAAATCTGCTTTTGCGGATTTTTCAATTTCTTCTTTATCTTCATAATAAAGGACTTCCTTTTTGATTTTCTTACTTAAAATTATAGCATATAATGGATGAAATTTCAATTTATTATCTTATTTTATGACTTTTGTAAGTAAAATAAATTTTCTGAAACGACAAATTATGTTTATATTTTACATAAAATTGTCAGCGTTTCAATGTTGTGATAGGCTTTAATACGAAATTAAAAACAAAGGAGTTTTGTGTTATGAGTTCTATTTTTGAAACAATTATGTTGGTGTGCTTTGGGTTGTCGTGGCCTATCAATGTTATTAAGGCTTACAAAGCACGGACGGCGAAAGCAACAAGTCTGCCGTTTATTCTTTTAATCTTTACCGGGTACATAGCAGGAATAGGTGCAAAAATTATTTCGGGGCAGATGAACTATGTGTTTATCGTTTATCTGCTTAACCTTGCAATCGTTCTCCTAAACATTGTGGTATATTTCAGAAATGTTGCTTTAGACAATAAATCAAGATAAGGGGTGCAAAAGATGAGAGAACAAGAAATTAAAAATTATAAGGTATTAAACAAACTTGCAGAGCAAAATGGCATTGTTATCTTTGGTGGAAAAGAAGATGTTTCTATTCCGCTATGTGAATTAAGACAGGCTTTTGGTATCAAAGAAAACTGCTATAATCGTAGCTTTGAAAATCTTACAATCAGCGAGGCTTTTGACATTTATGCAGATTGTGTTGCAGACCTTTCTCCCGAAACAATACTTTTGCATATTGAAGATGTAGAATGCTTCAAATTTTCGGCAGATAAATTTACTGATGATTACCGCAAACTGATTTCACAAATTAAAAAACATAATAAAAAGTACAGAATTGGCATTGTGTCTGCAAAAAACTACGATAACAACAATGATATTACAGAATTAAACAAGCAGTTAAAATATATAGCCGATTCTGAAAAGTGTGAATTTTGCGATATTTCTGAAAAAAGAGTGTGGAACCCGCAACAAACAAAAGAGTTTGTTTCGTTTGTATATAACATTGGATTTATGCATCCATTAAAAACTAAAAGACCGCTTAATGATTTGGTTAGGTTATTGTTTTGTGTAAATGACTATAATTATACAATATAAAAACGTCCGGTAATTTAACGAGCAGGAAAGATGCGTACCATATTCCACGATTTTAGGATAATCCTAATACCTTATACAATAAACCCCGAAACAGAATTTTGTTTCGGGGTTTAAACTGTCCCTAAGAACACACCTAATATGCCTCGGTATTTGTTTTAAACAATATATTATTTTCCGAATATGCCGATATATCCCTGAATGAACAGGAAGATAACCAGCAAGGGAAGAATGTAAGTAACATAGAATCGAATCTGTTTGGGGAACTTAAGACCCTTTCCGGTGTTAACCTCCGCAATAAAGTTATCCCAGCCCCAGCCGTAGCGTGTAACGCAGAACAGAAGATAAACGAGCGAGCCCAGAGGAAGAAGGTTATTGCTTACAATAAAGTCCTCAAGGTCCATAATGTTAGTGCCTTCGCCCAAAGGAGCGAAACCGCTGAGAATATTGAAGCCCAGGACACAGGGTAACGAAAGTACAATTATCAGCACGATATTTACAATTACCGCTTTCTTACGTGACCAGCCCCAGTCCATTGCAAAGGATATAATGTTTTCAAACACCGCAATTACAGTGGACAGTGCCGCAAAAGACATGAATACGAAGAACAGTGCGCCCCATATTCTTCCGCCTGCCATGGAATTGAAGATGTTGGGGAGTGTAATGAAAACAAGGTTTGGTCCGCTTTCGGGATTAACACCGAAAGCAAAGCATGCGGGGAATATAATAAATCCGGACATAAGCGCAACACCGGTATCCAGTCCGAGTATGCTGAGGGACTCACCCATGAGAGAGCGGTCCTTGCCGATATAGCTTCCGAATATTGCCATGGATCCGATACCGATACTGAGGGTGAAGAATGCCTGACCCATTGCCGCGGAAATGACTTCAAAAGCACCCGCTTCGAACATCTTTCCGAAATCGGGCATAAGGTAGAACTTAAGTCCCTCTGCCGCACCGTCAAGCGTTACCGCGCGAATAACCAGCAAACCCATAATTGCAAGCAGACACAGCATCATAATCTTTGTTATTTTTTCAACACCGTTTTTAAGACCGAGCGAACAAACACCGAAGCTTATCAGAATGACCAATATTGTCCAGAATATCATCTCACCGGGGTTTTGCGTCATATTGCCGAATATTTCACCGACTGCCTGAGGGTCGGCGCCAACAAAATCACCCTTTGCCATTTTGACAAAATAGTTAAGCATCCAGCCTGCGATAACAGTATAGAACATCATCAAAAGATAGTTGCCCGCAACCGCCAAAGCGCTGTACCAATGCCACTTTGTGCCCTTAGGCTCCAGCTCGCGGAAGGACTGAGCTACACTCTTACGGCTGGCTCTTCCGACGGAAAATTCCATTGCCATAACAGGCAAACCGAAAATCACAAGGAAGAACAGATACACCAGAACGAATGCCGCGCCGCCGTATTTACCGGTAATGTAAGGGAATCTCCATACATTGCCAAGTCCAATGGCACAGCCTGCGGAAATAAGAATAAATCCAAGTCTTGACGAAAATTTTTCTCTTTCTTTCATTGTTTTTTCCTTTCTGCTTATTTATATTGTTCAAGCTTTACAGGTCCGATAAGACCGGTAGGCTCAAGCAGCACATATTTTGAAAATCTGTCACGGAATTTATACGCGGCATTATTGGTAACCGTTATTTCCAATTCATTACTGCCCTGCACTACAAATTCCGAAATATCAAATCTGTAAGGCGGGAAAATTCTTGTACCTGCATCTTTTCCGTTGATTTTCACGCAAGCTGTTTCACCGACATTTCCAAGGTCGAGAATGTAATTTCCGCTTTCCGGAACGGTAATATGCGTTTGATACCGTATATCTCCGGCAAAATCGGGAACGCCATGTCTGCCGTTTATGCTGAACAGATTTCCGGTAGTTTTATACGGTGAAAAGCTGTCTGCATCCGCCTCTCTGAGATGTATTTCGTAGCTGCAGGACGGGGTAATTGACGAAACAATATTTTTCTTCATCTCCCATTCCACTTGATCATCAGATACATCACCGAAGATTACGAGCACCGAATTGTAAGGAGCAAGACATATTTTCACGTTGCCGTCAATGCTTTTTACCTTTTCCGCTTTATTTTCAAATCCGCGGTACAGTATATACTCCCCGCCGTCAAATGCACCAAGTCGCACATCGGCGCATACAGTGTTATTTATGTCCTCGTTGGAGAACATATAAATATGTGCTCCGCCGCGTACATAGTGTAAATATCTCAGATTTGGATACCTGCCGTCGGTTACAACGTCAACGTATCCGTTGGCGTGCATAAAACCGCACAGCTCATCCGGATTTACCGTTTCAAACTCTTCATCCCGTCTGTCCGACACAACAACTACCCGTGTGTTGGCTTTTTTAAGCGAATCGCGTATACGGCAAGGCATATATTCCGCATAAGGTACAAGAATAAGCTTATACTGCTCATTGCCCAGCATATTGTCCCGGCCGATGCTTTCAACAGCCTCACAAGGGAGAATATCATAATCCAACTGGTTGTCATACAACAGCTTTGCTATATCCTCCAACGGAGTGCGTGCAGTACGTGTCCAGTGGTTTTCCGCATCATAAAGGATTGCACAGGTATTTATATGAACACCTCCGCTCAGCATATGACACATGCGGTTAGTGTATTCCATAAGCAGTCTGAAATACGGATACTGGGGATTGCGTCCGCCAAGATAAAATGTCGGTGGAACATCATTGGGATCACTTAAAGGCGAAAATGCATGGGGGACATAGAAATTTATACCTCGCACCAGCATATGGTCAAGCAGATACTTCATGAACTTAGTGCCTTCCGCCCAACCGAAAGCACCGAATATTTCACACATTGCCCTGCCCTTCATATGTGGCTGATAATGCGCAAGCGATGAACCGAGCTTTGCAAGACAGTAGTTGAAGAAACGGTTTTCCATCTCTTTATAACTCACAAATCCGCTGTTGGCACACTCCGTAAGTCCCGGCATTATCTGGTGGAGCACCACATCTATACCCGACATATCCTGAGGACTGAGCGCTCTGAAATAATGTCCCGCGCCGTATGCAGTTCGGGCATGAATGTTATTATCCTCAATAACATGTCCTATATATTCCACACCATGCTCATGACACCAGTCGGCCAGCATGGCAGGGAAATTATCATGATATGAATGTGTGATATAATCCATGTATGCCACACGGTACTCTTCGTGGCCGATGTCACGGAACTCAAACCACAGTGCCAGAAGATTGCGCATACCGTTTGTACCGTACAGCTTTTCAAAATGCTTTGCAACACTTTCATGCCAGGGATAATAGGTAAATATCTCACCGAGAACGGTAAAAGGGTTATTATGGTTATTTCTGAAACCGGGTTCATCCGAGAAAAATCCTGCAAAAACATTGCCGAAATATTCGCCCAGGTTTTCATAGTGCTTGTCATAAACTTCGCGTATGTATACCCTTGTTGCCTCAGGATTGAGCTTATCGCAATATTGCAAAGTGCGGTCTTTCAGTACGCTTTGCGCCTTTATGAGAAACACTATACGCCACATACCCTCGGGAAGATCAAAATATACATTTCCGTCTTTTAAATTACCGCTCAGATCGATAATATTACCGGTAAGTACCTTGCTGTCAGGTATATGCTCACAGGCGAACACTGCCAGTATTTCTTCGTCCTCCGCTTCCCGCCACACATCCGCCAGTGCGCACCCTTCGGTAACAGGTCCCGGGACATCCATATGACGCTCGGTTATATTCCATTGGGCATACTCACGGTGCTGTGCTATATATCCGTTGGCATAGCCGGAAGGAAAATGCTTATCGTCCAATATCCACGCTTTCATGCCATGCGTTGCGCAGAAATCAAATATAAGACGGCAATCGCTCCACCAATCTGCGTTGCAGAATTCCTCGTGTGTCCGTGATTCCAGACAAACGGCACGTATACCGCTTTCGTATATTTTTTCAAGCTCAGCAACTATTTTTTCGTCATCCTCATTGTGGAGCCACAGAAACGGTGCAATGTAATTGTCCGGATTTTGTGAAAGTACATCAAAAATACGATTATCCAACTTCAACACCTCTGATTTGTTTTACTCAGTATAACACAAAAAAGGACTTATGTAAAGCCCTTTTACATTTTTTGTTTATTTGGTAAAAGCACATCTGATGCTGAGTATTTACTTTTTGAAGAACGAAATCCGCTTTACATCACTGCAAAAACGGCTCTCATCGTAAAGATTTTATCCGTTAAAAACCAAATTACAACGAAAAAAGCACTTCGGTAAAGAAGTGCTTTTTCTATGGAGCATAGGGGACTTGAACCCCTGACCCCCACACTGCCAGTGTGATGCGCTCCCAACTGCGCTAATGCCCCGAATTCCGCCGATTGAATACCGACGGGAGCAGTATAACCAAAAAGAGCTGAACTTATATCGGATACTGCATAAAAACATGTTTTTGCAAATGATTATTGATCTTTACTCCTGGGACTTGTGATACTCCAGCATTTCGGCAAATATCTTTGATGCCACGCCGGAATTCTTATTTACGTATATGTAGGAATCGCGATGAAGTCCGTCATTGATATGTACAAGTTTTATATGTTCTTCAGACTCTCTTCCCCAGGAAACACGGGGGTACAGCGTAACACCCATACCCAGCTTTACATATTCTCTTATGAAGTAAGGGTCATCACATTCAATAATTACATCATGCTTTACACCGTTTTCGCGCAAAAGCTTTTCGGCATAATCGCCCATACTGGTGCCGCTGGGCATACATATAAATTTTTCACCCGAAAGATGCTTTAGATTAACGGAAGACATTCTGGAAACGGGATTATCCTTATGAACCGCAAGAAAGATTTCATCATGAACAAAAAGCCAGCTCGTGAAAGCATCGTTTTTAATGTCGCTGTCTGAAATTATTATATCATACTGCGAACGGTTGATGTTGTCGCCGTGATCGGAGTGCTTGATGTTAAATGAAACAGCGGGATATTTCTGTCTGAAAAGCGAAATAACATTTGTTACTATGCGTCGGTTGGTCATAACAAGAAGATTTATTTCACCCGAAGGCTGAGAATTGAGATTGAGCATCTCGATAGTTGCCTTTCTTATCTCATTCTCGCTGTTTTCCAGCGCACGAAGAAATATCTTGCCGTATTCATTAAGACGCAAAGTGTTGGCTGTGCGATCAAAAAGCTTTACGTTAAGTTCGTTTTCCAATTTTTTTATAGTTGCCGAAACTCCCGACGGCGGTACCATAAAAATACTTGCCGTATGAGAAATATTTTCGGTTCTTGCAACATGCATAAAATACTTGAGCTGTAATATTTCCATTTTTACCTCGTTGCCACATTGAAGACTGTATACTTTTGTTTGTATAGTCGCATTATATCACAAATTACAGTAAATTTCAAGATATGCCACAATAATATTTACTATAATTTACAAATTATTAAACAAACGCGGTAAACGTTTTGAAAAAATTGTTTAAAAGCATGGCTGTCTCATCGACATTATCTACATAGATGCACAAAAAAATGTAGGGGTCAATGCCTACATCAGCCCTAAAACAATGAACAGATGTGGGCGTCCGCCCCTACAAAATGTGTTTTTTACATTAAATCCGTTTAAAGATACCGTACATTTTATAATTTTATTTCCGCCTTGTCTTCACAATAGGATATACGCTCTCCCGATGCCCAAAGTGTATCCAAATAATCAAAGAACTCCTGTTTTGATGCAAATGTGGGTTCAAACTCGTCTATCACCTTTTGGGCATATGAAGCATTGTCGCAAAGCAAACGGTACAGTGTTGCAAGCTGCCATTTTGCACAGCTTACGCACGCCTTTTCAACATCCGCAATGATATAATCCGCACCGTGGCTTGTTCCCCTTGCACCGGGTGCGTAAGGATGAAGCGCAGGAATAACCGATGAAATATCACCCATATCCGTACTGCCCGTAGATATGGCGGGATTATCGAAGAATTCAACATCCGGATATGCTTTTTTTGCGGTCTCCATCATCAGTTTGTGCAGATTCATGTCATTTCTGAGAGGGCTGTAACCGGGAATATCGTCAATTTCGATATTTGCTCCCATCGACAGTGCACCGCCGCAAAGAGCACGATTGATGCGCTTGTTTGCCAATCTTATTGCATCGAAGCTTGCTCCGCGCACATATGCCTCTATCGTAACCTTTTCGGGAATGGCGTTAACTGCCTCGCCACCATGGGTAATGATGGGATGGAAACGGATATAATCACTTTCCTTGAAGGTTTCACGTAACGCATTTGCGGCAGAAAGGCCCTGTGTTGCCGCATAAAGCGCATTGCAACCGTTCCAGGGGCTTCCGCCCGCGTGTGCAGACACACCCTTATACGTGATATTCTTTGCGACGCATCCAACACTTCCTCTGTTTGCCGAAAGTGCTGTGGAAGTGTGCACCATAAAAGCGATATCAACTCCGTCAAAATAACCGCGGCGCAGAAATTCAGGCTTACCGCCGAAATATTTAATTATTCCCTTATCCTTAAGTTGTCTGCGATAGCCTATTTCAATAAGCTCCTCGGCAGGCACGGCACAAAGACGTATTCTTCCGCACATGCCCTCCAGTACACCGGGCTCCTTGAGTGACGCCGCTATTCCCAGCAATGCCGCGCTCTGAGCACTGTGTCCGCAGGCATGAACCGCACCCGTGTTAGGGTCAGCCTCCTTGTGGTTAGGACATATCAGAGAATCCATTTCACCCAGAATAAGCACCTCGGGACCGGGGATACCTGTATCAAGAACAGTATAAAATCCGGGAATATCGCCCGCACGTATAAGCTCATACCCCAAGGCAGTAAACTTTTCTTCAAGATATGCCGAGGTCTTCCATTCCTTATAACCTGTTTCGGGATTTTTCCATATATAATCGTGTGCTTCAAAAATGAGATTACGGTTTTTATCTACCGCCGCAAAAAGCTTTTCCATGTATTTCTCCTTTAAATTCATAAATACAGTGCAAGGCTGCAATGCTTACGAAGTGTAAGCGAAAGTGTTCCGTTTCGGGAAGTATATTCTGCATTTTCAAATATATCCGTCAGCTTAACATCACGTCCGAAAATCTTCATTACGTCAATATTATATGTCTTATCCTGCTCGGTAAAATTAAAGATATACAGTGCATCTGCACCCTTTTTGAACCACACCTGCGGAAGCTCGGCTCCCGTGTCCACAGGTACCGACGCATAAAAGTCGGCGTACTTCACTGTGGTTTTCGCAAGCTTTAAGCCTTTATCGTTAAGAAGGCTGAGCTTATCACTCAGAATCACAGACGAACCGGTCATAAGTATCTGGGTACACCAGAACTTTGCTTCGTTGTAATTGAAATCCTCTCCCTCACGCCAACGGAATTTTTCGCTTTTTACCGCTTTGTAATATCCCTTTTTGGGATTAAGGACATTTGTGTCCCTTTCAAACGAGGTTTCGGGTCCGCGGACAACAAGATAATCCATATCATTCTGATATATATTTCTCTGTGCGGGTATGGCAGGATAGTATATTTCACTGCATTTCACGATATGGTTCCAGGTGTTGTGAATGTCAAGCCCCGTACGTCTGGAGTTAACTCCGTCTCCGCCGTATCCGTAAGGAAGAGAGCATCCCATTATGTGGCTTTCCTCTCCTACGCTTTCCCTGATAGCGGATATTAACTTCTTCAAAGCATCATAATGACCTGCGGTGCTGTCATGAAAACGATCGCATTTGAGAAGGTTACTGATAAAATCTATTTTATAAAATCCGAAGCCCGCATCTTTAAGGTAGGAGAAAATTTCCTTTACGAATTTCTCACCCTCGGGATGAGTGGGGTCAAGAACATAAAACTCCTCGTCCATTATGGGGTCGCCGTACTCATCAAGCACCAAAAAATCATTACGGCGCATAACGGTTCCGCACAGATAATGCAGTCTTGTCGGTGCCGTCCATATACCTGCGGTGTAGCCCTTTGAATTGATATATTCCGTTGTTTTCTTAAGTCCTCCGGGGAATCTTATACCCTCGCGCCAATCGCCCTCGCGCTGCTGCCAGCCGTCGTCTATGGCTATATACTTTATCCTTTCCCGCAAGGTATCATCGGCATATATAAAATCAGTGTTTTCCTTTACGTCATCCTCTGTGACGGAAGTGAAATAGTAATCCCAGCTTCCCCAGCCTATAACATTTTCCCATTTCTGCGGAGTACCGTTTTTCTCCGCAATAAGCCTTAGCGCATCTCCGTGTGTCATACCGCATGCAATGATGAAAGTCTCGGCAGGTATATCGCCTTTATAGGAAAAAGGCACAACGGTTTCAAGTACCATTTCATTTTTGTCGCGGAAATAATGCATCTCGGAATAAAACTTGCAGGGAAGCTTAACTGCAAATGTTATTCCCACGCCGTTTTTGTCCATCAGCGACATATAAAACTTACTTCTCGTATCCTCTTCAAGGTTTTTCACGCTTTTAAAGCCACTGTCAAAAAAGTCGTGAACCATAGCATACTCAAAATCCGCCTGTACATCAAAAACATACTTTATTTTGCGCACGGATTTATTTCCATAAGGCACATTCAAAGACACTTCATACACATCTCTGCAAACATTTTTCAGGTTTGCTTCACGCAAGCAGGGTATAACCGTGCCATCCGCATATTCGATAAACGTAGTTTTTAATTCAAACATTTTTATAATCCCCGTCTTTTTTGTGTTTTATAATCCCGATAACTGCATCTATACCGAGAGTTTTAATCAGAAGGCCAACAAAAGAGCATATCGCAATGCTCCACCCCGACAGCATTCCGCCTGCAACAACTATGGCAATATCAGTGACAAGAAGTGCCTTTCCTATGTCCATACGGCTGAATTTTCTTACTATCAATGCAATAATATCTGTACCACCCGAGCTTGAATCAACATAAAACATTACACCGCTTGCAAGCGCTATTATTGCCGCGCCAACCACCGAAGAAATAAATACATCGGATACCACGGGAGAGCTGACAGGGAAAGCAATGTCCATAAGCCCTATAAAAAGAGTTGTAACAACCGAACCCACCAATGTCCTTACAGCCATACCGCGTCCCAGAACCGCAAACGCCAGTATCAGTAATGCAAAATTTATAACCATAAGTATAACACCAGGGGAAAACGGCAAAAATGCTTCAAGTATAACGGATATACCGCTGGTTCCGCCCAAAAGCAGTGCATGGGGAAATATAAAGAAATTGGTACTGACGGCATAAAGCAATCCGCCGATTACTATCAGAGTATAATCCTTTACTTTCTCAAATTGCATATAGCACCCCTTAAATTGTTACTTTGTTGATATTATACTGTCCGAGCAATAAAATGTCAACACAAAAACGTAAAAAAGAAAAATTCGGGCACGTTTCCCCTAAAAAGCAACGCGCCCGAATGTTTATTATTTATCAAAAATAAATGCTGAAAAGTCTTTTATCATCGCTCATGATATTTGTTCCCGAGGCATAGTCGCATGCATCCGCACGGCTGCCGTCGGAAAATGTAAGTGTGTACGCCGTATTGACATTTGGCTTTTCAATTCTTTCGGCAGTGCAGGTGAGATTATCTGCCGTAATGGGAGAAGAGAACATTTCCTCCTCCGTATTTCCTATAAGCTTTGTACGGCAGAGAAGCGAAACACCCTTACGGATAATATAACGCGGTGCGCTCAAATACAAAACGGAATCCACGTTCCCGTCGGAATCCCACTCATCAAACCTTGACGCTTTCCAGTCAAATGCCTTTTCGGGCACAGGTGATATGAGGCGTACCTCCGTGCTGTCATCAAACTCAGCCAGTATTTTAACCTTGTCCGATTTTGCATCAAGGGTAAAGAACCCTCTTTCGGGTGTATAAGTCACACCCTCGGCAGTGATTTTGTTGACAGTGCTGTATGAGGGGATACGCATACGTATTTTTCTTATATCAGAGTCCCTGAAATCCACAGTTATTTCAGCCTTGCCGTCGGCTATATAATCACCATCGCAAATGACCTTGACCCCGTCGATGCACACCTCACAGGGTGAATAGAAATTGATTACAACCGCCTCACCGTCCGTCATAATACAGCTTTCCGCCATATTCATAAAGCCGCGCGGCATATTGTTGACACAGCAGTGGTTGTATACAAATCTCGCCTGAAGCTTGGCAACAAGATGCCTGCCCGATGCCCTTGCGGCACGTGCTCCCCATTTGCCGTCCTTGAATGCACTGGCCATAAATGGATTATAGAAGGCCATTTCAAAGGTATCCATATATTTTGCTTTACCCGTAATGCAGAAAAGCTCATGGCACAGGCGCATAAGATGTATCACATCGCAAGGCTCGGTCAGGCTGTTGATACCGTAAGCTGCATCGCCGAAAACATCGTTATACGCAACGCTGAACAGCAAATTTTTCTCGTGCTCCATGAGAATATCGTAAAAGCTTTCGCAGGCATCAAGATACTTTTTATTTCCCGTCACGCGGTAAAGCTCGCATATGCCGTCGAAGCAGGACATCATTTCATAAGCCTTTGCCCATTTGTTGGACGGTCCCTCATACCACTGAGTAAGCGGTTTTTTGCTGAGAGCATTGGCAATCAGTCCGGGCATAATACGGGAATTTTCCCAGCGGTCGGCTATACTCAGACAGAAATCCAGATACTTTTTATCCTCCGTCAGACGGTAAAGAATAAGCATGGGCTTCATGATGGAGCAGCTGGGCATACCCTTGAATGTGCCCGTATCGCCTATATCAGTATTTGTTTGTTTGAGTTCAGAAATAAGCTGGTTCGCCATACCCGTACAGCAATCAAGAACCCTTTTATCGTCTGTTATGCCGTAACACTCCAGCATTGCCCAAAGGGTATATTTTCTGCACCAGATATTCCAGTTCCAGTTATTTGAGGTCTTTTCTGGCGGAGCGGAAATAAAATTGTGCGAGGTTTTATATGTTCCCAGATACCCGTCCTCTCTCTGCAAAGAAATAAGCTTTAATGCGCCTTTATGTATAAATTCCTTAAGGCTGCTCTCACCCGTATATCTGTACACACGGCAGGCACTTATTATCCATTTACCCCAGAATTCGCCCTGCCATATTCCCACACCGTATATTTCGCTGTCATCATCCACACAGTTAACAAAGGCATCCTCCGCTTCTTTATAAACCATATTGCGGGCATGGTCGGAAAATATTCTCTGAGAAAAAAATGTATCCATGAGCTCTCCGGGATATCCCTTGACCTTTACATTTTCAAGTGGAGCTTTACGGACACGGTCTTTAACTTCATAATCAAGCATAACAAAAACTCCTTTCATGCGTACATTTTAACATGAAAGGAGCTTTGTTACAATATCATTTATTTACTTATCCTCACTCTTTGGTGACAATTCTTTACTTTTTCTGTACTTTACGGGCGTTATGCCGTAATAATCATTGAAAAGACGGTAAAACTGTGTCTTGCCCGCAAATCCGCAGTCAAGGCAGATATCCGTCACCGTCATATCGGTGTTTTCCAAAAGTTCCAGGGCTTTTTCAAGCCGTTTTTCGCGTATATAGTCAGTCAGATTCCTGCCGTAGCACTCCTTGAATTTGCGGCTGAAATATGATGGATTATAAAAACAGTCGGCGGATATATCACGAAGAGTAATTCTTTCCGAAATATGGGTGTCGATATATGAAGTTATATCCGACACAAATTTACTGTACTCTGCACCCGTATGCTCGCGCAGCTTACGTATCATCATGGCAAAAATCACTTGCAGACAGCCATACAGAACAGTGTTGTAGCCATCCTTTTTCTGTTCATACTCCTCTATCATGACATCCACTGTTTTTTCAATCACGGCAAGCTCACTGCCGCGGAACGGTATACGCTCCAGTCCGTTATACTCCCCTGTTATGGAATCAAACCTTTCAAGAGCGAATATATCAAAAATGTTTTCAGAATTTACCAGCTTTTCACTCATAAACTCAGGCTTGAACAGAATGTTTACAAACTCCATATCCGAGCGCTTTATTTCATGCACCTGAGAATAATTTATGAAAAGCAGATCACCTTTGGTAACCTCATACACGCGGTCATTTATGATGTGCACTCCCTTGCCCGAGCGTATGTACACAAGCTCCACAAACTCATGTCTGTGACTGTAAGTGTCGTGGTCTGCCGCAAGACGCTTTACATTTATAATTTCTCCGTTTTTGAATGAATTTTTCGGTGTGAATATTTTCATAATACCTCTTTTACAAAGCATTAAACGCTTATTACTCTGCCGATATTTCAATCTGCATCATTTTGAAATTGCCCTCCGTTTTGCGGTAAATGCCGTTTTTATTGAGCTGTGCTCCGATTACACGCTCACCGCCTGCGATATGGTAGGTTTTGTTTTCATCGACACACGGATACACGGTAACACCCGTCTGAACAAGCTTGTTTGAGAAGATCTGCACTTTTATGTTTTTAAAATCTCTGTCATTGAACTGGAGCACGGTAAAGGATTTTGTATCACACAAAATACGGCATTCAGCATTGCTCCAGAAAGCTCTCTGTTTCTTGAAATCCGCAACCATTCCGCACAGCATACTTTGCGTCTCGGGTGAAAAATGAGCCACATCACAGCTGAAGCCTATCGTCCCTGCAGAAAGAAAGCCTTTAAGCCAGCTTGGCGAAACATCACTAAGTCTTTCGCACACGGCATCTCCGGTAGCAAAAACATGCTCGGGATTCTCTTCATCATACCCATCCATACCAACACTTGACGCTCCAAGCACCGCCCAGCGTTCTATCACCTGGGGCGGAAGACGCAGCATTGATTCCTTGAATATTCTCATGCCGTGATAAGGGCTTTGGTTATCCGAAGGCCAAAAGCTGTCAAAATCTCTGCAATTCGAAAGAGTCATTCTCAATCCACCCGAGGCACAATTTGTAATATAAAGCTCGGGGTATTCATTACGGAAACGCTTTATGAGCTGACGGTAGCCCTCAAAATATTTTACAAAAGCCCTTCCCGTAGTATCAAATTCAAGGTCGGCATTGAAATCAAATTTGACATATTCAACACCAAACCGGTCAATAACGCCGCTGACGGCATCAAATATAAAATCTCTTACCTCACTGCGTGAAAAATCCGCAAAATACGTACCCTTATATTTTATAAAATAGTCACGGTGGCAATTCAGTGAATTGGTGTTCTCCATAGTACGCTCAGGTTCAAACCACAGTCCGAATTTCATTCCGTTGCGTCGCACTTCGTCCGCAATTTCCGCCATCCGTCCCTTGAATCCCGAATTGAGATTTTCCGTCCAATCGCCTATATTTGTCACCCAGCCCGCACTGTTTCCGAACCAACCCGCATCAATCACAAAGTATTCCGCACCAAGTTTTGCGGCGGCAGGAATCTGCTTCATGGTGCTTTCAAAATCAATGCGGTCAAAGCGGTACAGCCATGTATTATAAATAACAGGAAGAGCACGGCGAGGCATATTGATATTGCAGTAACGATGAAGTCTGTAACATTCAAAATCCCGTCTGTCTGTAAATTCATAGTATAGTATTTCAGGCAAATCTATGCTTTCGCCGGCATTCACCGTGTACACCATGTTGTTCGACCACATTCCCAATTCCATAGCAACATAGCTGTTTTCACCGGGGGCGGCACATCGCTGTGCCGTCATGTTCCATGAGCAGTCGGCAATAAGATGGAACACCATGCCTCGGTTAGCCTGACAGCTCCACAGCGCCATAAACGGAGCGGCACCGTTTGCCGAACGCACAGAATCGGTATGCGCAGATATTTCGGTGTTAAGCATATGCCACTGACCCATACTTTCGTTCTGCCAGCTGTTAAACTGAGTATACACCTCATATTCACCGCCGTCAAAGGTTATGCGCGAGCGAAGTGCAGTAAATGTAAGAGGCGCGTCACTTGTATTTTCAAGGCGGTCTCTGCGGGAAAAAATACCATCGTTCTTTTGTCTTATATCTGCAGTGAGCGTATACTTACCGTAATCGGCAAATATTCTGCCGTCGGAAATTTCAAGCGTCGCCTCGGGGATTTCCGAAAGTGAGCACACATTCCAAAGCTGAAAATGATTTTCGGTAAGAATTCTGTTCATAACGCATCCATCCTTGTTTCTGTTTGTTTACAGGAACATTATACAATATCAGACAGGAAATTTCAACATATTTTTTGTATTTTACTTACTTGATTTTAAAAGCCTGCAGGTGTATAATGTATGAGTTGACTGCAAAACGAGGTGAATTATGGATAATATCTGGGTATTATTTGTTTTTTTATACAGCTTGCTTAAAGGCTCACGTGACGGAATGAAAAAAGCCGCCATCAAAAAAAGCGGAGCAAACGAAATTTTATTTTTCTATACACTCATAGGTCTGATACTGACAATTCCATTTTCGGCATCGGCATTTTCACTTAAGCCGTTTTACATATTCCTTATATTCATTAAAGCGGCAGTGGTGTGCACTGCATGGCTTTTCTCCTTTATAGCGCTGAAAAGCATGTCGGTCAGCCTTTTCGGAATAATGGATCTGTCGCGTATGGTATTCTCCACAATGCTGGGAGTTTTTGCACTGGGTGAAAGCTTCACCTGGCAGAAAGCCGTGGGGGTTATACTGGTAGTAACAGGACTTATGCTGGTAAATCTAAAAAAGGATACATCTTCAAAGGGTATGTCGTTTTCCATTCTCATGGCTGCACTTCTCAACTGCTTTTTCAATGCACTTTCGGGTACAATGGACAAGGTACTGATGCAGTACATGGAATCCGCACAGCTTCAGTTCTGGTTTATGCTTTTCATGACGGTAATTTACGGTGCAGTGCTTGTGATAAAGAGAGAACGCATTTCGGTAAAGCACATAAAAACCAATTACTGGATACCGCTTATGAGCATTTCCCTTGTTGTTGGAGACAAGCTCCTCTTCGAAGCCAATGCTTCTCCCGCCAGCGAAGTAACACTTATGACGATAATAAAGCAATCTTCGGTGATTGTCACGGTACTTACGGGCTGGCTGGCATTTAAAGAAAAGCACATTCTGTACAAGCTTATGTGTACGGCAATCGTTCTTACAGGTATTTTCATTGCCGTGTTATTATAAAAAGTGCTCCCGAAGCTTTGCTTCGGGAGCATATTTTTTACAGTAATCTTACCAGCTCGTCGCCTACCTGACTTGTTGTTGCTTTTCCACCCATATCGGGAGTGAGTACTTTGCCGTCCACCATAATCTGTTCAATGGAATCAATCAGCTTCCTGCCCCATTCTTCATGACCGAAGAAATCCAGCATCTGACTTGCAGACCATACCGAAGCAAGAGGATTTGCAATCTGTTTGCCCGCAATATCCGGTGCCGAGCCGTGGATAGGCTCAAACATAGAGGGATATTTTCTCTCCGGATTTATATTTGCTCCTGCCGCAAGTCCCATTCCGCCGGAAATTGCCGCACCAAGGTCGGTAATTATATCGCCGAACAAATTGGAGGTAACAACCACCTCAAATCGTGAAGGGTTCTTCACAAAAAACATGCTTGCCGCATCAACCAGAAGCGAATCTGTCTTTACATCAGGATATTCCTTACCTACTTCGGCAAAAATACTGTCCCAGAACACCATAGAATAGTTAAGAGCGTTTCCTTTTGAAATGCTGGTAAGCTTTTTGCCGGCTGCACGTGCCGTTTCGTAGGCATAGCGTATAATTCTTTCTGTTCCTTTACGTGAAAAAACGCCCGTCTGCAACACAACTTCATTGGGCTGACCCTTGAAAAGCCAGTTACCCTCGCCCGCATATTCGCCCTCGCTGTTTTCACGTATTACCAGCATATCAATATCACTGCACTTTACATCTTTAAGCGGACAGGGTGCACCCTTCAACAGCTTGACCGGGCGCAGGTTTACATACTGATCGAACTCATGGCGTATTGTAAGCAAAAGATCCCAGAGAGAAATATGGTCGGGAACGCCGGGATAGCCCACCGCGCCGAGATAAACAGCATCAAATTGAGAAAGTATCTTTATTCCGTCCTTCGGCATCATTCTGCCGTTTTCAAGGTAATATTTACATCCCCACGGGAAATGTGTAAATTCAAAGGAAAAACCGCCGTCCAGCTCTGATGCACGGTTAAGCACCTTTATTCCCTCGCTGAGTACCTCGGGACCGATTCCGTCACCTGCGACAACTGCTATTTTATATTTTTTCATATCTTTTACCTTGCCTTTCAGTTCTGCTTGCGAACGAATTTATACTCATCGTAAAATTTATAATACGGACAATCGTACTTTTTGCCGTATGCCATGCGCGCCATTTCGTCCTCGTCAAAGCTTACGGTACATTCGTTTTGTTCGGTATCAATATTGTAGTCGTAATATGCACAGGTTTCGCACTGTGCATTTTTGTTTTCGCCTGCCACATCCATTCCTCCATGCATTAAAAGTCATAAAACGGATAATCGTATTTTTTGAAGTCGTAATAGGAATAGTCCTTGTTCTCTTCTTTTTCTTCCTTTTTATTCTTTTCCATCTTTACTTCACGCATTTTAAGGCTGATTTCATCAAGCATATCAAGCGCCTCGGTCTTTGTGCCGTCCGCCACACGGTCAATCGGCTCGCCCTTTTCGGTCAATTCAAGCTTCATTTCGCTTTCGTCACATTCCACCAGACATGGATGGAGCTTTAATGAAAGGCTTTTATGCGTTCCGAATTCTTTGTAGTAATGCACATACATATCCGTAAATCTGAAACCGCTGACGCGCATGAAAGCATTCCATCTGCGGTGCTCCAGCCAGGCAAGTCTGTGACGCATCCATGCATCCTCCGTCACAACAAGATCGCCCTTTGCAAAGCTTTCATACTTTTGGTAATCCTTTTTGAGCGCTTCAAGATAAGTATCATAGTCCTTTTCGTCAAAAACAGAGGCGGTTGCCATACCACAGGAAAACATCTTATACGGGATATGCACCGCACGTGCCGAATTAGCCCAGAAGGTGTAATCATCCCTTGTGCGCTTCTTGTTACTCTTAGCTCGTTTTTCGGCATCCGCGGCAAAATTATACTTTTCATCCAGCGAATCCGCCTTTATGCTCAGTTCGGGACTCAATACATTTCCCGCACTGTACATCTCGCCCATCGAGCCGAAAGCATACATATATATGTCGGGATAAAACATTTTGGAAGAGGTGAAGAGCCTTGCGTTGTTGAGCGCCTTGCACATTTCAGTATCATATATTGCGTATGCTATGACCGTTTTTTTGTTGTGCGCGGATTCAAGATGATATTTTCCGATTTCACGTCGCAACGCATCCGCAACAGTAAGATTAAGCTCGTCCGAACCCAATGCCACAACGAAATAGTCGGTGTCAAGAAGAGAAATGCCGTCCTTGTTCTTTTTCTCGAGCAGCTGAGGAATGTTTTCGAATCTCACATCTGCGCCAAAAAAGCTGAAGGAGCAATAGGGATTAGAAAATTCTCCTCTTTTATTCTTGACGAGTATTGGGTCATTTTCCGTTGCGGATTTTATTATATCGCAATTTATGCGGTTGAGTCTTCCCTCAAAATCCTCCTTGGTTTCATTGGCAACAACATTTATTCTGAGCTTACTGTCCAGTACCTGTCCGCACCAGTAAGTACCGGTAAGTACCTCGGTTCCGATAGAACCTGTACCGAAAACAGTTACGTTAAGGTCGGTATTAAGCCCCGGCTTTCTTCTGTGGATAAGCGGCTGATACAGCGGCACCTTCTGCAAAAGATTGCAGGCCAGCTTGCGGTAGCACTGAGCGGGAGTAACCGACGGCATTTCGCCTTCCTCAAGCCTTGAAGAAAGCATTTCAATAAAGCTCTTTTCTGCCAGAACATACGAATCATCCTGGCTAAACATGAATATTTCGGAATTTTTGAGATAACCCACATCCTTGCCGTCAGCCATTTTAGTCAGAGTGTGAAGGTTGTTTATCTCCTGCTCATCAATAAGAAAATACTTATTTTCAATATTCTTTTTCTTTTTTACATGTAAAATGTCATCCTGCAGGCAGATAGCGCCCATTGACTTTGCGGTTTTAATAAGCTCACTGCTCTTTTCGCTTTCGTCATCATGATATGCGTCGGTAAAAATAATCAGGGGCTTGGGGCTGTCTGCGTTATTCTCGGACAGACTTGAAGCAAGTACTGCCGAGCGGGAATTAAGCTCGCTGAAATAGCAACGCATACGGCGTGAAAATTTCATAATGCACCATACTTTAAGCTTGGGGAATATATTAACCAGCACATCCAGTATTATTGCGCCCCCTGCAATGGGCGAGATAATATTGAGAACAGAGGCAAATATTCTGAAGCCTACACACATCCACTCACGTCCGAAAGCATAAAGAGAAGCCTGCTTCAAGCTCTGCATATATCCCTCGTAATCCGCATCCATACTGAAGGTCTGAAGCGATGCCACAACCGAAGAAAACAGTTCCTCCCACCAGGTAGATACCACAGCATCCCTTTCGGGCGATCGTACAACGTACAGACTTACGGCATACCTCATAAGAAATACCGCCAAAAGAAGTATTCCTGAAATTATAAATACGCTTTTTTCATTGAAGAAAGCAGTTCTGCACTCATTCTTTTTGCAGAAGTACCTGATTATCTTATATATGTACCAGCCAAGCATTGCCAGTACCATCAAAAACGCAGCCATCATAAGTGCGCCTATCAATTCATGGGGCCATACCATAAAATCTCTACTTCCTTTCGTTACAGCTTCCTGTTTTTGCTCATAAGCCATTCTATAAGCTTATCATTATAGGCGTGCTCCCAGACATTGTGTCCGACACCTTCAACACGTGAATAGGTAACATCCCCTCCGCGTGCTTTAATACTTTGTACCATATGGTCGGAATTGACAACGCTTACAACACTGTCCTCCACACCGTGAAATACCCACACCGGCATATCCAGCACTCCTGCATTCCAGGGCATTCCGCCGCCGCATACAGGCGATATAGCGGCAAACATTCGGGGGCATGCCATTGCGGTGAACCAAGTACCGTAGCCTCCCATACTCAGACCGGTAAGATAAATTCTTTGCTTATCAACCTCAAATTCCTCAGAAATCTTCTGAATGAAGCTTATTATCGACTCCACCTTTGCTGCCCAGAAAGTATCAGGAGGGCACTGAGGCATAACAAAAATACAATCATATTCGTTTTTTGCCATAAGCTTCGAAAAGCCGTGAACATCCACCTTTGATAGGTCATCACCGCCCTTGCCCCTTTCACCCGCACCGTGAAGCTGGACCACAAGGGGGAGATTGCTTTTTTCGTTTTCGGGTGAATACTTAACAAACGGGAAAGCCCATTGTGAGCCTCTGCATTCTGTTCTTTTCATAAAATCAGCCTTTCAGTATACTTTCGATTTCGGCACCTGAAAGATGATTTTGGGTTATCAGTGCATCTACCAGTGCATCCATCTTTTTCCTGTTCTTTTCTATTATTTCAACAGCAAGCTGAAGCTGTTCGGCAAGTATCTTATTTACCGATGAGCGGACCTCGCGTGACAGCTCACCGCTTCTTGCAGACTCGCTTTCTATGGTGGCAAGCCCGAATTCTTCGTCCATGCCGTAGGTACAGATTATGTGCTGTGCCATATTGGTTGCAGAATTCAAATCTCCGCTTGCTCCTGTGGAAATACCGTCCTTATTACCGTAATAAACAATTTCCGCTGCTCTTCCGCCCAGTGCAGTGCGTATACGGCTGACAAGCTCATCCTTTGTGTAGCTTCCTTTATTTTCGGTATCACCATGTTGCATATATCCGCCGTGGTCGCCACGTGCAACCACCGTAAGATATGACGGTGTTTCACCGCTTTCGTAGCATATAAAGGCGTGTCCCGCTTCATGTCTTGCGGTGCGCTCCAGCTGAGACGGATCCCACTTTTTCTTTTCACCGCTTGTAAAGGTTTCAAAGGCTTCCTCAAATGCTTCGTCGGTAACCTTAATATCACCCTCGCGGATGGCAGTTCTTAAAGACATTTCAAAAACCGATTCCAGTGCGGCAAGGCTCATGCCGGTGGAACGCACGGCTATATTTTCAATTTTTTCTTCACTGATGGTGTATATTGGGTTTTCAGATGCTTTAAGCCTCATGTAACGGATTCGTTCCTGCTTATTCGGCAAATCGATGTATACCCGTCTGTCAAAACGGCGCATAAGCGCACCGTCAAGGCTCTTGGGACTTCCCGGCTCTACGTCGAAATTGGTGGCAGCCAATACGAACACAGGCTTTGTAACATCGTTCTTGAAGCCGTCCATTTCCGTAAGAAACGCTGTGAGAATTTCCTCTGCTCCGCTGTTGTTGTCACCGCCCTTACGTTCTTTGGCAATGGCATCTATTTCATCCACAAAAACTATGGCAGGCGCGTATTTTCTTGCCGTTCTGAACAGCTCATGCACCTTTTCGGGGCCTTCGCCTACATACTTTTTCAAAAACTGGTTTCCCTCGGCAGTAATAAAAGTAGCGTCCGATTCACTCGCCATTGCTTTTGCAAGCATGGTTTTACCCGTGCCGGGCGGGCCGTAAAGCAATACACCTCTGGGAGCTCTCACACCCGTACCTATGTACTTTTTGGGGTTTCTGAGATATTCGGCAAAGTATTTCAGCTCTTTCTTGGCATCCTCGGCACCGATAACTTTATCAAAGCTTATATTGGGCTTGGACACATTACTGAGTATATTCTCGGAATCCTCAGCATCAAGCGCGATCTCCATTCTGAAATCAAAAAGTCTTATTTCAGCCGTCTTGCCTCCGTTCTTAAGGCACTGGGCGGTTTCAAACCTCACCAGTTTATTGGCCTTTGCAAGTGTCTCCATGCTGTTTTGCTGGTGAAGGGCGGCACAGATAATATCCATATCCTGCGAAAAGCTCTTTTTATTTCCCTCAAGAGTTATTACACCCCTGACGCCCTGGCGCATGAAGGAAACCTTTTCCTCGTCGTTGAACTGATGGGCGCGGGTTTCCAGCAGATACGTGGGAAGCTGATTATAATTCTCGCGTATAAAGTGCAAAAAGTCGCGTGCGGAGGAATCCACATCCTCTACATTGAGATACTCGTTAAGCGGATTTCTTATGCCGTAATTCACATCAAAAAGCGCCAATGCTATTTCGTTTTCCCGTATTACCTTTTTGGCACTGTCAAGGTCAGAAACATGTATAAAACTGCATCCGCATCTTGCGTCACTGCACAGCTGTGCAATCTCTTCCTGAGCGAAAACGATAACCTTTGGAGGCTCCATTCCTTCAAAGAGCGACAGCACCTCGTCATTGTCACTTGGCAAATCAAGAGTAATATTTATATTGTTTATCTTTTTTACAGAGCCTTTGAGTGAGTCTGATGCGGCAAGACGGAAAAGCTCGAAAAGCTCATCGTCAAAAAACGCCTCCGCACGGCTTCGTACCGTTCTGGCATCCGTAGCTCCGCCCTCTGCAAACAGCAGTGCAGTATACACCTTTTCGTCTATATCTACCTTTACACCTATCTCGTTCTCAAAGTCGCGGGCATGTCGCAATACCTCATTCTTGGCAATCATGCGCAGGCTGTGGGCTGAAATGTGATTGAACATAACCACGTTTCCCGAAGCAAAGCGGGAGCATATGGCACCCGGGAAAAACGGAACACCCGTTTCGGGATTTTTGTCATTCTGAAGTGCTTTTAGAATAACCTTACGTGTAACGCATGAGAAATCTCCGTTTTCGGAGTTTTCATAAAGCTGTTTTCCCGCATTGGTGGTAAGTATTATTATGGTATCCGAGAAGGACACCTCGTTATCGGTATAGTTGTCGCGCAGTCTGCCTGCATCCAGCATCTGCAAGAACAGATGTATAACGCACATATGAGCCTTTTCAATTTCATCAAACAGCAGTACGCATCTGGGGTTCTTCTCAACAAAGCTTGTAACATTACCGGCCTTGCCGTTTTTATATACCTTGTCCGAACCGCAGAATTCAATATTTGCTTCCTTATCGGCATACTCACTCATATCAAAACGCATGAAAGGAAGCCCCAGCTCCATTGCGGCACTTTCCGCCAGAAAAGTTTTTCCCACTCCGGGAGGACCCGCAAAAAGAAATGTAGCGCGGGGTCTGGTGCGGGTTTTGTCGGTAAGTGCGAGAAGCTCGGAGCGAAAATACCCCGAGGCAAAAACGCTTATGGCATTATCCTGTCCGAAAATTTTACCGGACAGTGCCTTTTGTATATTCTTCACCTTGTTTACAAGGTATTCCATCTTTTCCTTGGGATTGTCAGGCAGCTTTTCCTGAGGCAGCTTCACCTCGGGCTGAGGCTTTTTTGCGGGCTTCTTTTCTTCCAAAGCGACATCTTCATCGCAATCCATTTTGAATTTTTTGGCAAAATTTTCTTTTATTTTTTTCTTTTCTTCATCTGAAATCGAAGAAAGCGGTTTTTCACCTTCATTGCCGTTTTTCTTGCCCGATTCCCATTCGGTGCCGTAGCTTTTACGTATACAATTTCTTATTCTTTCGTTGGGAACGGCAAATATGACCTCGAGAAGCAGCTCGGGGGTAAGGCAGGGATGCTTTTTTTCAACCGCTTTTTCGGTTGCTTCCTTCAATTTACGCTTCATATACAATTCATCCAGGAATCCCGTAGATTTGGGGTCGGACACATACTCATTGAGTATGTCGGAAGCAACATCCATGTCTATTCCGTTTTTAATGAATATTTCCTTAAAGATTGTTATTATCGCCGTTTCTTTCGTTCCGGTACTTTCCTGCACCGTTTTTATTACCGCCAGAAGAAACCGCTCCACCGTGAGAATTCCCAAAGTATTGTTGCCTATAAACTTTGAGTAAGACAGCAACGAATCCAGCAAAGCACTGTTTTTTATTTCAGCCATTATTAAATATCCCCTTTTGAATCATTTTTTTCTATTTTATATCCCAGTGCGATTATAAGCTTCAGCGTCCCGATTGCCGTTATGCGGTCGTATTCCTTTTCTGATTCGGGAAGCTCATTATACGGCACAAGGCAGGGTGTGGTCTTTTTTATGTCGTCCCTTTTTTCGCCTAATGTCCAGCCCTCGGCAATACGCGCCTTTGCCCAGGTTTCATGAACATTTTCGGCTATTTTTTCCGTAAGCTCAATAAGCTCGCGGTCAAGACTTATATTATCTGTATTTATGGGTTTTGGTGTATACATATTTTCTCCGTTATTATAGAATTCTGAAAATGCTTCTTATGCGACAGGCAATTCAAATTTTATTTATCATCAGTAGAAAAGTCCCAGCGAATTAAGAATGAATATCCATCCGAAAAGAGTAACAAGGCAGAAGGCAGAGGTCAATACCACCGCTTGCGCCGCCAGCTTTTCGTCACCGCCCATCTGCTGTGCCATAGTGAATGATGAAACGGCAACAGGCGAGCCGAAGGTGACCAGCAGGCACACAAGAGGCTCTCCGCGAAAGCCCATAAGCACCGCCGCCGTAAGAGCTATAACGGGAACTATGATAAGCCTTGCCGAAAGAATTATAAGGTTTTCTTTTTCGTATCCCTTTATGCTTGAAAAAGTGAAGCTTGCACCCAGTGTTATTATGGCAAGAGGGGTTGCAGCCTTTGAAATATCGCTCACCGACTTTTCAATAAGCTGAGGCATTTTCAAGCCGGTTGCAAAAAACAATACACCGATAAGACAGCCTATTATAAGAGGGTTGGTAATAATTCCTTTGATGAGCTTTTTGAAATTTACATTTCCGTCGCGGAAACGTTCCAGGCAAACCACTGCAAGCACATTGAAGGTGGGCACAACTATCGCAACCATAAGCGAGGTAAGACCCGTGGTTTTATCCGAGCAGATATAGTCCGCAAGAGGCACACCGAGAATTGCAAAGTTAGAGCGGAAAAAGCCCTGAAGCATAACGCCGCGTCGGGTATTGTCCTTTGTTACTGATTTGACGAAGAAATAGCCCGCCGTAAACACGGCTATAACGCATATTTCGGTAAAAACAATGAGCTTTATGTCAAACACATCGCCCGACTCTGTTTTATAGATATTATAAAACAGCAGTACCGGCAAAAACACCTTGAATACAAGCTTATTTATGCCGTCAAAAACCTTTTGGTCGGCTACTTTAAGATTTTTAAGCACATAGCCTACCAGCATAAGTATGAATATGGGCATTATAGAGTCAAATGACAACTTGAGACTTTCCATAAATTCTCCTTAAATCCGTTAAAGTACAACAACAAACAAAAGATACATAAGAGGTATTGTTATGACCGCCAGTGTGTGAGATATCATGGTCATGGCGGCACCTGTTTTGGTATCTCCGCCGTATGCCGCAGGGTATACAATGGTGTTCATTCCCAGCGGTGTTGCAAAAGCAACAAGCGCCAGTGAAACGATTTCGTCATTTGTTCCCAAAAGCTTCAGTATTGAAACTATAACGGCAGGAATGACTATAAGTCTTGCTGCTGTAACAATATAGACTTTTTTATTGACAAACAGACTTTTGAACTCATATCCGCCGATAACAACACCTGCCAGCACCATAGCAACAGGGCCCATACAGCTTCCCGCGTTGGAAAACGCCGTAAGCAAAAATTCCGGCACAAAGCGTTTTAAATTGAGAAGTCCGAAAGCGACACCCACAACAAGCGCCAGCATTGGAGGTGCAAGAAATCCCTTCATGATGTTTTTTATAACACCTGCATTCTGTTCCTTGGGAATGAGTATGTAAAGTCCCCAACTGCTGCAAATTATACCTACTATCAGGGTAAACATGGAGTATTTGAAAAACATTTCGCTTCCCCATACACCCAGTACAATAAAGTTACCCATAAATCCGTAGTTGCCGAAGGTAAGTGCATATTTATAGATATTACGCTGATAGGCAAGCTCGGCACTTTCACGGTGGCGTCTGACAAACAATGCAGACAGCGGGTACGCCGCGGCGACAGCCACAGCCACTACAACAGCGCCGTACAGAATCAGCTTGGAGTTTTCTTTAAAGGTTTCAACGGTACAGTTAGTCATCTGATTATGCAGGCTTAGTGCAGGAACAAATATGTAGGTCTCCAGACGCGACATGGTGACATAAGCATTGGAGGGAAGTATATTACTCTTTCTGAGCACAATTCCCAGCACAATAAAAGTGAACATCAACAGCATCTGATTGAGCGTCAAACCAAAAATTTCCATTTATCTGACCTCGCAATTTTTTATTTGTGTGTTATTCTTTATATATCATGTCGTCGGTACCCAGATTTTCAAGTACCGGCAGCATCCCACGCGCCTCGGATTTTGCAGTTTCGAGGTCATGCTCAAGGTAATTTCCGCATTCAATTTTTGTATTTCCCGGAATTTCACCTTCATAATTCGCCGTGAAGCTAAAGGCGTCCTTCACCAGCTCAAGTGCATCGGCACGGCTGACTGTATCGCGGAGCAAAAGATAAAAGCCCGTTCTGCAGCCCATTGGACCGAAGTATATCACACTTTCGCCGAAACGGCTGTTTCTCACGTATGTTGCAAATATATGCTCCATGGTATGCATGGAGCCGTTGGTCAGGTAATCCCCTCCGTTGGGCTTCTTCACACGGATATCGTATGTTACAACATCGCCGTCGATGCGTGAAATATACACGCCTCTTTCAAGAATATCGTGGTTGACCTTAAAGCTTTCGATTTTTTTCATCGTTTTTTCCTTACCTTATGTAAATCTTAAAATTATCTGTTTTATAGCCATCAAAGGCTCCCTGCGCCTCCACGCGGACAGTATGCAGTCGGCCCTCCTTTTTAAAGGCACGCAACACCTCATACACTGCTACCGACGACTGTGGAACACTGTCCTTATCCCATATATCATCACAAGCATCAATTGCATCCTGAACAGCGACAGGATCACTTTGTCTGCCTGTCAGAAATTCTTCCAGACGTACATATACACGGTGCCATATATCCGGGGTAAGAGGTGCGATGCTCCGTATTGCAAGGGCGTGTGGCGAAAGCTTATAACCGCCTTCAAACACTTCTACCGTTGATGCCGGCGGAAGGGATTCGATAATTCTGAACTTCACATCCTCGGGAAATGCCAGTGCAGTGGTCGCAAGATAGGTATCTCCATCCTCGGAAATGCCTATCATCATGGGAAAATTAATGCGGGTAACAAAAATTCTGTCCGGAATCTGTTGGCGCATCACCAGCCCAACCACCTCGGACGGAATATATGAAAATGAACAGCTCATAGCCTCGTCGGTTGCCATGCCGTTATTCACAAGACAGGATATGTGCTGACACGCAAGGTCGCTCATGTGTATTGCGGTACCATCCGAAAGGTGCGGGTAATTGCTGATAACACCCTCGGTTTTAGAAGAAAATACGTATCCTTTTTTCTCCAGCTCCAGAGCTAATTCACAGCGCTTTTTATCCGTTTCCTCGTTGAGAAAAACTCCTGCGGTGCCGTTGGCAATATACGAAAGAGTTCCGTCGGAGCTTACAAAGGGATGACCCCACCGTACATCTCCGCCTGATTTTGAACGGCTGTGAAGAAAACCCATATTCCCCTCAAATTTTATGCCGTCGGTTTCGTTGAGAAAATCAGCCATGTCACCCACTACCTTTACGCTGTTGAGCTTTTTGCCGTCATGGGTGGTAATGCCCGTATAATAACCACCGCCATAGCCTTCCTGTTTTTTCATCATTTCACACAGAATGGGTGCAGCTCTTCTTTTTCCTATATATCCAGCTATATTACACATACTTATCTCTCCCAAAGTCATACTTTTACCGATACATTATACAACATATAAAGCGAAAAATCAACATTAAAACACAAAAAAACAGGCTGTTGCCTGTTTTTTGCGTCAGTATTATACATCTTTTTTCTGTATATCCGTAACAGTGGGTCTGCCAATATAGTTAAGCCCGTATTTTTCAACCATCTCATAAGCTTTCTTAAGCGATTCGCCGTCAAATGCCGCATTCACATCATGGGCATCAAAGCCGAAAACCACAGGACATTTTTCCTGACCTGCCATTTCCCAAAAGCTTCCGTACGGATAGTTGCGCCCGTCGCGTATTCCCAAAAAGTTCAATTCCAACGGAACATTATACTCGCGGGAGTTAACACATATTCTACGCATTTTTTCGTTATATACCGCTTCGTTCCCCGTAAATCTCACCATATCGGGATGTGCAATATATGTGAATACGCCGCTTTTAATACCTGAAACAATACAATTTACATACTCTTCGAGCACCCCTTCATCTTCGGTTCTCTTGTTGCAATGAATTCCGTCGGGAAGCTCCTCGTGCATGTAATGCTCGCCCAGAATCAGATATTCCGCTCCGCTTTTTTTGACAAAATTGAACATATCATTGAACTTTTCAGGGTAATATTCCATTTCAAAGCCGATTTTGATGTCAATCTTGTCCTTATATTTTTCACGAAGACCGGTGAGCATGGAAAAATATTCCCCTACCCTTGCCGTCGGTACTCTGTAACCTGCTTCCTTTCCGCATGAGCATATAAATGGTGCATGATCTGAAAATCCCATGTGCGTTATTCCGCAATCAATTGCTCTGAGTATATACTCCTCGGGCGTTCCGGTAGCATGGGAGCACATAAAGGTATGTGTGTGGTAGTTGTATGTCATGATATTGCCTTTCCTGATTTACACTCTGAAAAATTCCTCGCCCAGTTTTTCAAGTATTGCCTTTGCAAGGTTTATACCGGCAACCTGGGCACCCGCTCCGTCGGGATGAACGCCGTCGATAAAGGTAATATTCCAGTCCTTGGTTTCCACAACGGTTATATTCTCATATTCCTCGGTTACAAAGCGGATAAGACCTGCCTTCTGCTGACCGAAGGGAATTGCATAGAAAATGGGAGTGGAGGGATACTTCTCAACCATGACATCCAGCGCCTTTTTAAGTTCGTTTTTAAACTGGTTATCTGC
Source organism: Oscillospiraceae bacterium (assembly GCA_015065085.1). Lineage (NCBI taxonomy): Bacteria > Bacillati > Bacillota > Clostridia > Eubacteriales > Oscillospiraceae > Oscillospiraceae bacterium. The sequence goes on from SVQW01000002.1 coordinate 157,499, forward strand.
GAACCGTGAGTCGTTTGTACCGTGGTTAATAACGATAACATCGGGAACAAAACCCTCGATCTCGCTTACGTTTTCGCTGATATTGGTAATGGCGTTGATAAAGGTGTTAAAGGAGCCGACGGAAATAATACCCGTAGCGCCATAGCCCACACTGTGAGTAACCGCGCCCAGCATTTTTGAGCAATAATAAGGATATGCATGAGTAGCGCTGTTTCCGTCGCTGTCTGCAAGCATATTGAGGGCACGTATGCCTTCGGTTATGCTGTCGCCGTAGTACGCAATAACCTTGTTCTGAGGAATTATTCCGTAAACCTTACCGTCATTTACCGTAATATCCTTAAGTGCAAAACCCTTTTCCTCAACCCATTTGCCTTCGCCCTCGGTCATACCGTCCGCCCATATACAAACCGTATGTTTGCCGTTGTCGGGGAGCTGAACCGTGGGAATTGTTATATGCTGACGTATGGGCTGTGCACCGTCTATTGAATAAGCAAAGAACGGTGTTTTGCCTGTGGTTATGACGGTAAAATTCACATCAAAGCTGTTTGCGCCGTCCGTCATAAAGTGGAAGGTGCTTCCGTCTGACAGAGTGACATTGTGCTTTACACCGTCAATATCCTTTTCAAACCAACGGCCTACAAAGCCGGGGGTACTTTTGCCAAGCAACTTATATGAGGGATAAGCAATACCCTCCAGCCAAATCTGGTATTCCGCCATTTTCACATCCTCCTCGTCCGAACCTTCGACGCTGAAAATATAAGCTTCTCTCATCTTATCCGACCACAGCACCTTGCCATCAAACGCTTCCGCAACAAAGCGTGCAGGCGCAAGAGTTCTTCCGCCCAAAAGAAGCGGTGCCACATCCATAGCGTATTCGGTGCCGTTAATGTACATAATGTTGCTTCCGATAGTGGCAACAACCGTTTTATCGCCCTTGGTTGCAGTAACGGTTCTGGTAGGATCATCCCATTCAACAACTGCACCCATCTTTTCAAAAACAGCACGTAACGGAACCATAGTTCTTCCGCCTATTATCTGCGGTTTCACGTCAAATTCTACTATTTCACCGTCCAAAAGCACTGTCACTGTCTCATTTTCGTAAGCCAAAGCAGTAAAAATACATACTGTCAGAAGTAACATACAAACAAGAAACTTTTTCATATAAAACACCTCTTCAAATTCTTTTTACATACTCAGAAATATTTCCCACAGTGCCAGCACAAGTCCCACAACAGTCAGTATAAATACAAGGACGTTGTTGAACTCGGAATGGGCAAGCTCCAGGTCGCTTTCCAGCATTTCCAGAAGGTCCTTTACCTGCTCGACAATGGGGGCAATATGCTGGCTTTCCAGAAGCATTGCGCTGAGCTGACCGATTTCGGAAATTTCAGCCCTTTCCACCTTTTCCAGCACCATTATTATCTTTCTTCTCAAATCGCGGGTCTTGCCCATACGCAGAAAGAAAAATATTTTTTTCTTTTTGTAAAACTTGCTCTGATAGCTCAGAACATTATTCACCAACGCCTTGAGCGTCATGGCGAATTCCACCGAAAACAGTATTCCGTGATTTACTGTTAACGGGCACTCTCCCATAAGAAAATACGGGTTTACGGCACCGTAGGCATTAACTCCGTATTCTTTCTGATGCTCTATATACTCATTGTGCCGTTTTGTGCCTATGAGGTTTATAAACAGAAAAGACTGACCGAAGGCGTAAATTCTCATGAAATCGCGGCTGCTCCAGCTAAGCTTCAATCGGTCACTTGCCAGATTGTCCGAAACAAATTCATATCCCTCATCTCCCGTTATAAATCCGTACAAACGCTTTTTTTCTGCTTCTTCAAGTGACTGTGCCGTCTGGTAATTACCGATTTTTGTTATTTCGCAAAGAGTGCTGTACTCAGAACGCTCGGCAGTAATTCCCAGAGCGGAGCAGATATCTTCCGCAAGCTGATAACAGGACATTTTTCCAAATCCGAAATCATACTGCTTTATTCCTCCGCTCTGGCGGAGCTTTATTATATTGTCGGTATCGGTATTCTTGAGGGAATAGTGAAAGGAAAGAGCTACTATATTAAGCTCCGGAAAATAAGCAATCATGGTTATCCAGTCGCTTATGCCCTCTTCCTTCATATTTTTGGGCTTATGCTCCGTCAGAAACACACGACAGACATCATAAGTCTGCATTCCGCCGTGCAGAAAATTCTCTGCAACGCTGAGGTCCTTGAGATACTGCTCGGTCTTGTTTGACTTAGAGTCATAAACATATGCATCACAGTATTTTTCCTTCACCTTTTTTACAAATCCGACAGTGTTTTTCCACTTGTTGGATTCATAGTACAAAGAATGCGTAAGGTTTAAATCTATACTAAGATCCTTCATTTTTCACTTCCTTTCAGCTATGCTTTGCTGATTACATCTATTTTGAACTCATAGCTGTCGTCCATTATATCATCTTCGGTGAAAGAGGTGAAAAGTATTTCCTTTGCCCCTGTTCTTTCGCGGTCATAGGTAAGATAAATCCTTCCGTCGTGAAAGTCGATATCGGGATAGGAAATATCCGGTCTTGGGTCTATCAGCTTTTTGTACTTCCATGTTTCGCCGTCATCTTCCGAAAGATACGCCGTCATTTTACAGCGTGTTTTGCTGTCATCGTTAAGTACAAGCAACACTCTTCCGCTTGGTGTGCGTGACACATAGAACCTGCTGTTTGCCGCCACAATTCCGCTGTTTTCAGCCTTTTCCCAGGTGTTTCCGTCATCGTGGGAAACGCTTTGTGCAAGGTATCCCACATCTGTTCTTGCGAACATACGTATTGTGCCGTCTTCTTTCTGATACGCCATAGCCTCATCAAAAGGGGTGCTGACTTTTTCAGCGCCGTAAAGATGTGTGTAGCTCTTGCCGTTGTTGTCCGAAATACTGTAACCGTATCGTTCGCTCATCTGGTCATAATTGAAATTTATCCATCTGCCGCTTTTTGTAACAAGCGGCTTGCAACGTAAAAAACCTATATCAAGATATCTCGGCTGTGAAAAGCTCAGCACCTCTGCATCCGGTTCATCACATACACTCACCCACTCCGCATGCAGAAAATCAGGGAACTGATATCCGTCCACACAGACCCACGGCTGATTGGGCTTTAAGTTCTCGGGCTTGGGGTCTGTTTCGTAAGCGGTATTGTTCTGCACCCAGAACACATAAAGCTTGCCCTCGGGAGATGTCCAAAGCTGAATGTCCAGCGCGTGAATGAATTTTTCTTTATTACCGGGTATAACCAGTACGGGATGTGACCAGGTCTTGCCTTTATCATCGCTGTAAATGAGCAGGTTATAGTTATCCATGTGCGGCTCGCGCGTTCCACCGGAATACCAGCCTGCAAATATTCTTCCGCCTTTTGTTACGGCAAGAGTGGGACAGCCCTGAAAATGACGTATTTTTTCTGAATACTTTTCGTCCGTGGGATACATGAGCAGTTCACATTGGATTTTTGATGCGTTATTATTCATTTCGAAGTCCCTCGTGACTTACAGCTTTAAAGACATTTTACCGTATACTGACCGGAAGCCACCTTTTTGCACGCTGTGCCGTCCTCGAACGCAAAGCCATTTTCCAGATATGCAGTGGCTTTCACACCATCGGGTATTTCCAGCGTAAGAGTTATCTTTCCGTTTTCCTTCTTCCAGCCCGAAACAATCTTGCCCATAGGTGCTTCATAATAGCCCTCGGCATTGTCAAGAGCGGTGGCAAAGCAAGGTCTTATATCCACCTCGGAAATATCGTTGAGATTGGGGTTGAATTGTATACCTGCAAGGCATTTTATAAACCATGCGCTGATATCGCCCCAGAAATGGTGGTTCATGGAGTCTACTCTGTCGGTCAGGAATCTTTCCCAAAGCGTGGTAGCACCCTGCGCAATCCAGTTACCGTAGGAGGGGAAGTCGGGTCTTATTATCATTTTCAGTGCAAGGTCGGTGTAACCGAAACGGGAAAGCACGTGGAAAATAACCCTTGCGCCCAAAACACCTATATCTATATGTTCATCCGCCTCATGAACAAAATCAATAAGGCGCTCAACGGCTTTTTCGGTTTCCTCGGGAGTGAATACACCATAATAAATGCACATCGCCTGGCTGCTCTGACAGCTTCCCTTGACGGTCATTGTTTCAAAATCGATAAGGTTTTTGCGTATAGCCGCCTTATAATTGCCCGCAACAGTCAAAGCAAAATCACGCTGAGGCACCATGCCTACGGCATCAAACATAACCGCCATCTTATTGGCTATATCCATGGAAATAACGGTATCGGTAACTACCAGAGGAGCCTTGGGAGGACGGATATCGTTGATATGACACCAGTCGCCAAGACCTATGTGTATAGTTCCGTCCGCGTCATTGCGTGTTGTGAGATAGTGCAGATATTTCATGAACGCATGGGCACAGTCTTTTATTGTATCGGTATCACCACGGTAAATGTACATGTAGTAAGGCAGATATGCCAGCACGCAGTCCCATGCAGGTCCGTTGCCCCAGTGGAAGCCCCATCCGGTGGTGGGAATAATTCCCGGAAGAGCACCAAGTTCGTTCTGAGCCTTGCAAATATTTTTTAACCATTCTTTGTAGCTTTTTTCGGGAGCAAAGTTCAGCATAACGTGCTCGCAGGACAGTGCCGCATCAGCAGTCCAGCCGTTTTTCTCACGCTGAGGGCAGTCCGTGGGAAAATAATGGAAGTTTGAGATATCGCTTCTGCGGGTTATTTCCTGAAGTGTGTTAACGGTTTTATCGGAACAGGTAAACCCTCCGCGGGATTTAATATTTGAATGTATTACAAGATATGTAAGAAGCTCCTTGGTAGCCTGCCCGGGAGTTATTCCGGTAACCTTTACATAGCGGAAGCCGTGGTAAACAAATGTTGGGGTGTAGGTCTCATTTCCCGAGCCGTTGCACACATAAATATCTTTATGAACTATGTCCTTATCGAAATCCCATTTCTGGTTGAACCACAGATTCTTCAAAAGCGGCTCGCCGTTTTTATCAAGGCCCTCAAAGTGTACCATTTCCACCTTCTGACCTTTTTCGCCCTTTATATTGAGGCGGCAGATACCGGCATTCACAATGCCGAAGTCATAGATATATCCATCCTCCGCTTTTATGATTTCAACGGGCTTTATTTCGGTTTCCTTAACAATGGGTTCAACCGTACACAGACGAAGCTCACCTCTCGGAGGGAGTGTTTCTATTGCATTATTCCATGCACTGTCATCAAAGTTCTTTTCGTTCCAGCCCGAAATTTCACAGTTTGCATCATAGTATTCACCAAAGCGGTAATCATCAGAAAGTATTGGAGACGGAAATGTTTTAAATGTACTGTCGGTTTCCACCACAATCTCGTTGCCGTCAGCCGATTTATAGCTGAGTGTCATGGCGACAAGAGGGGCACTTCGGAAAGGTGCCTTATCAAAATCCCATATATGTCCGCCGGGGTTATTCTGGAAACCGTTGCCCAGAAGAAGCCCGATTACGTTTTCCCCTTTATCAACGGGAATTTCGTACTCATCGCAATAAATGTAGTCATCGGTGTTGGATATATATGGTGCAAGATAGCCCTTGGTGTATCTCTTTCCGTTGAAATACAATTCGTAAAATCCGCATGCCGCTATAACTATCTTAGCCGTTGAATCAGTATCCGAAACAAAGCTTTTTCTCAGATACGGTGCGGGAACATTTTTTTCAAAGGTATTAAACTCATTGGTTGCTTTAATAAACTTATTGATGTTCATAAAATCACCTCATGTTAATGTATTTATTTTAATTGTTATTCAATTGATGAACACTGGTCGGATTTTATAAATTTCTTCCAGAAGAAATACGATATAAAAGCAAGAAGCACCGATACCGCCGCAAATGCCATCCACACCGCAACAACAGGTACCCAGTTATTGTCAAACGCATCAGCCACTCTGGGAGAAACGTAGTTTGCAACAACTATTCCCAGAGAGGTCGTGGCATTAAGCAGTCCCGAAACCGTTGCCGATTTCCCCATTTTTGAAAACCGCATTGTCATATGGGAAAAAGGTATGGTAGCGGATGCGGAGGAAATCATTACCACAAGCGAAACCATCAGAAGCATAAGCCATACATTTATTTTGCCAACAAAAAGCATTACGCCGAATATAGGCAAAAGAGACATAAGGCAAATCATAATGGTCATACATTCGTTGTATACTTTTTTTCGGTATATGCACTTTATAAGAAGCTTGCCGACAACACCCAAAACTATCGGAATAACCGTAATTACACTTGCAACAGCGGAAGAAACACCGTCATAGCTTTCGGCAAGCATACTGGGCGTCACGGACGGTACACCGAGAAAGAACACCGACTGCAATACAGTAAGCGGAAGGAGAAAGCACATACCGCTGGTTATCATAACCTTTGCAAAACCCGCATCTTTTTTATTCCTCTCGGTTTTTTGCTCTGTCACGTTTGGGGCGGTATGATCAATATTTTCGTTTTTCACCATTTTAATATCAAAGAATTTTCCGGCAACTATCCAGTAAACCGAGCATACTGCCAGAACGATTGCCGAAACCGTGAAATTCATTTTCCAGCCCGAAACCGAACCTGCGAGCAAATAGCTCATTATAAGTCCCAAAGTGGACGAAAAGTTTATGTAAAACACACCGTTGTATCTGTGCTCGGGCGCAAGGCAAGAAGCAACTATTTTGAAAACACCCGGCCATACGCCGAACTGCACAATACCGTTGAGCGCCCACACGGCCATCATGAAATAATAATTGCTGTTTAAGGTTATAAGTACGTTTGCAACCGCAGCACCTATAAAACCTATGGTAATAAGCTTATATGGCGAGTATTTATCTGCCGCCATACCTCCCAATATCTGAAAGGGTGCATATATCAGATAAAACATGGCTGAAATGGTGCCCGTCTGGCTTTTGGTGAGAACTCCCTCCTCCACCAGTCGTACCATTGCGGCACTGTAACAATTTTTGGTCATGTAAATTATGGCATATAAAATTGCAAGACTGAGAAACAACGCAAGACTTAATTTTTGATTTTTTAAATACTTGTTTTTCATAATGTTTAAACCAACCTGATTAAAGCTGTGATTTGATTTTATCGTAGAGATTGTTAAAATAGTGCTCAAAACCGCTGTCATTGGGGTGAAGCCGCAAATCAGCGTAATACTTTGAATCGTGAGGCACAAAATCAATGCCGTCAACAAATACCGTATTATCCATACTTTCCGCCAATTCTTTTATATATCTGCTGACGCTTTCAAAGGGACCGAGGTCTCTTTTTTCATGCATATCGCTGCGCCATATGGGTGATATTGCAAATATCTTTGCAGTGGGGTGGCTTTTTCTGAGATTCGTGTAAAAGCCCTTGCACTTGCTCTTGAAGGTCTGTTCGTCATAAACGCTCCAGTCGTTTGTTCCATATGCTACGGTTATGTAATCCGGCTCAAAACTGTCTTTAAGCTGTGCCAGCTCGGGTGAAAACCTCTCTGCACCGATAGCCTTGTTGAATTCCTCCGCATTCATCGCTTCCGCAAGCATTGCAATATAGCGGTTTGACGGGCGCAGAGCATCGTAGCCGTGGGTTATGGAATCGCCGTATGCAATCAGCTTCTTCGGGGGCTTCAATGCCTTGATAAAAGCGTTATCATCAACCGTAAGTTTTTCTATTGCCGTGCTTACCGACCAGGGCAGATGTATACATACCGTTTTTGTTCCGCCGCCAAGCTTAAATTCCTTTTCAAAACCGCCCAATCCGGCATTTATGCCCGCGTAGTTATCCGGAATTTCCATATGTGAAAAATTATCAATACAGCCGACGGTTTTTTTATCGGCAAATACATCAATCGAAAAATACTTACGCGAAGATCCCTGCGCCGTAATCCCCTTCACAAGCAGGCTTTCGCTGTTTGTTTCAAACAAGAATTTTATTCCCGCCGAAGAAAGACTCTTCATATAAAAATCAGGATTTGTTGTCTTGTAAAATTGCTCCTGATCCTTTGTGAATCTGTAAAAATGTATCAATCCGTCCCGCAATTCAACACGAACTGCGCCTGTTGTGATTTCCTTTATTTTTTCAAAACTGAGTTCCATACATTAACCAACCTTTTATAGTATCATTTGAGATATTCCATTGCAATGGCACAGTACGCCGCAACACCCCGCCAAAGCACGTCCTCGTCCACGTCAAAAGCAGGATTGTGATTGGCATTGGTTATTCCCTTGTCAGAGTTATTGGTGCACAGAAAGAAATACACTCCCGGCACTTTTTGGGCATAGTTTGCAAAATCATCCGACCCCATAAGTGCAGATGAAACTTTTGATACAACCTTTTCTTCGCCCAATTTTTCACTCACTGCTTTATACACAAGGTTGCTCAACGCCTCATCGTTGACAACGGTGGCAGAGCCCTTTTTCAATTCCACATCGCACTCTGCCCCAAACGCCGAGGCAATGTGAGTGCATATGCATTTCAATCTTTCCCCTATAAACTCACGTGTTTCGGGATTCTGTACTCTTGTACTGCCTTTGAGTACGGCGGTATCGGGAATGGTATTATGGTCTATACCTGCATGAAAGCTTCCGAAAGACAGCACCGCAGCCGTTCCCGCCGGAAGCTCTCTTGCAAAAATCTCTTCACAGGCATTTACAATTCTTGCCGCTATGAGAATGGGGTCAATGCCCTTTTCGGGAAAAGCGGAATGTGTTCCCTTGCCTTTTACGGTGATGGTGAATTTGTCCTTACCCGCCGTAACCGGTCCCGAAAGCACTGCCAGAGTACCTGCGGACAGTTTGTCTCCTGCCAGATTGCCCACATGAAGAGCACAAATCGCATCAACACACTCCAGCGCACCCTCGGAAATCATGTTAAGTGCACCCGTTCCGGTTTCCTCACCGGTCTGAAACAGCAGACGAACAGTTCCGTTCAATTCGTTTTTATATTCATTGAGCACCTCCGCCGCCGCAAGAAGTATTGCGGTATGTGCATCATGTCCGCATCCATGCATCTGACCTTCAATTTCCGAGCGAAACTCAAGTCCCGTACCCTCATTTATGTGAAGTCCATCCATATCTGCACGAAATGCAATTGTTTTTCCGCCGCTTTTGCCCCTTATTTCGGCAACAATACCGTCATCCGACTCATTAAGCTTATACGGTATACCCAAGGCATCCAACGCACTGCACACAATTTTCCGTGTTTTGGGCAGCCTTTCGCCGATTTCGGGATATCTGTGCAAATTGCGCCGCATATCAATAAGCTTTTTTTCATTTTTTCTTATTTTATCAATTATTGATTCTGACATACAATCACCGCTTTGTGTATTTTTAAATGCGTTTGGTTTTCATTTTTCTCGCAAACAAAGTAAGCGCCAGGAGAATTATATAAAGACATCCGATGGTGGCAAAAACAGCAGTCCAGCCGAAAGTGTCCTTTACGAAGCCGAAAATTGAAGCCTGAATAGCAGCACCCATATATACTGCCCAGTCAAATACACCCACGATGGTTGAGGAAAAAGCTCTTCCGCCCATATCACCCGCTATTGCCCATATAACACCCGTAACCATGGCAAACACGCCCAGAATGAACAGCATAGCCGATGCTGCGCCCTGGCTCCTTATGAACGGGAACAGAATCATTCCGAAGAATGTGATTACCGACGCAAGAATAAGCATTGGTTCGCGTTTTCCTTTGAATATCTTATCTGTAATAAACGGGAACACAAACATTGCACATGCCTGCCCGAAAGGAAGCAGTATGGAGCTGAAAATTCCGCTCTTTATGGACAATCCCAGTTCTTCCATGAAGTACGTGGGAACCCAGGTCAGAAGTCCGTAACGTCCCACACCCGCAATAGCGGAAATAAGGCAGAAAACGAGCACCTTAGGCTCAGTGAAAAGCACTTTATACGGGTAAAGATAGCCCTTTTCGTCAATAGATTTGGCAAGCTCCGCATCGCGTTGTGCCGCCGTCGCATCCGTTTCTTCAAAAGCCTTAAGCCCCACATCTTCGGGCTTTTCCTTGAAGAATGCCGCAAAAGCAATAAGCATCAGTACCATTGGTATCATGGGATATCTGAACGCCGCTCGCCAGCCCCACTCGGGATTCCAGTCCATGCAAAGGAGTATGGTAAGATATGTAACAACCTGCGCCATACCGGAAAAAGCGGTCGTCAGTCCGGAAGCAAATCCGCGTTTTTCCTTGGGCCACCATTTATTCAGAACACCCAGGCCGTTCGCCCACACGGTGGACTGGAAAAAGCCGTTTAGTCCCCACAGTACCGCAATAACAGGTATTGAAGTCTGGAAAGAAATTATTACATTTATCACGGCAGAGGCGATAATGCCTATCATCATAAAGCGTTTATATCCAAAAAACGCACCCAGTCTGCCGTTAATGAGCTGTCCGAAAGCATAGCACCAGAAAAGTGCCGAAGACACAACGCCCAGAGCCGCCGTAGAAGAGCCGAGCCCCTCTGCCATCTGCGTCATGACAAGATTTATATTCTGTCTTCCGTTATAGAAAAACAGATATGTAAGACCGAAGCTGAGAAGCATAAGCCAGGCATATTTTTTGAACTTACCATAGTCTTTCTGTGAATATCCGTATGTATTTTGCTGCATATTTTTTCTCCTTACAGAATGGATATTTATTTGATTCTTGCTTAAACTGATTTTGGTTTATCGGCGATAAAGCCTGCGGCTGTTAATATTTATGAATACCGTTTTTATAATCAAATTATGCCAAACAATATAAAGCCAACCGTATTTATTGCAAAATTGGCAAACATATGTACCAGCCAGGAGGGATAGACAGTACCGCTTTTTTCATTGAGATAATTGAAAATCAAACCGCCCGCGAAAAGCCCCGCCATAATGATAATGAATACATCAGGCTTGAACCAGCCCACCATCATGGCTATGTGGTACACCGCAAATACTGCTGCGCTGAACAGATAGGCAAATTTTTTGCCCGTTATTCTTTTGAGTGTCAGGAAAGCAAATCCGCGGAAGAAAAATTCCTCCAGAAGCGAATTCACAAAGGATATATACAGTGAAACGTATATAAAGTTATTCCCCGTAACACCGATATTATTTGTCAGTGAACCCGTAACTGCCGAAAAATCAAACACTCCTCTGAGAAGCAGGTAACCACCCAGAATAACCACATACACCAAAACGGCAAGTATGAGTGCAAGCTTCACTCCCTTTTTATCGGGCTTGAATATCTCTTTTATTTTTATATTCCTGTCATAAAATGAATACAGTGCAGGAAGCACCAGAAACAATACAAGCTTTATGACCGATTTGGTGAAATAGTCTGCCTTGAGTACTCCGTCGATAACCGCCATAACGGCACAGAACGCTACTATGAGCGACACCATTAAAATCGGTTTTTTGATATTGTTTTTCATTTTTCTCCTTTATCGGGCACGGCCGCAGTATCCCTATGGGTGATAATCCGTATTGCCTTATTGAGATTTTTCACTTTGATAATCTTTTCGCCCTCGGCATATTCGCCGTCCAAAGTCCAGTTTATGTTTTCTTGTGTTTCGACGGTAATGCTGCTTGCACTCATGAATGTTATCATTTTTGTTTTATATTTTTTGGAGCTTAGTGCAATAACGATTTCATTAAGCTCGAAAAGGTCCTTGGGCAGTCTTATCAACAAAAGTTCAAACATACCGTCGCTCAAATCCACCGTTTTGGGATCCAGGTTAAGTACACCCCCCACAGAAGTGGAGTTGCAGATAGCGCCGAAAATAAAATCATCCTCTATAACAGTGCCGTCCGCCGTAAAGCGCAGATGCTTGCTTTTTAAATTTGCAATATCCTTTATTCCCTCAAACGCATAAGCAAGATAACCAAGTGTATTTTTGGCGTTCTGGGGTGTTTTGTAGGAAATCTCGGTGAATGCGCCGAAGGACGCCACATAAGAAAAACTTCTGCCGTTAAAAGAGCCGATGTCTATTTCACGGGCAGTACCCTTCATTATATCGTCCGCAGCCTTCATAATGTTTTTTGACAGCTTAAGGCTGTTAGCAAAATCGTTGGTACTGCCGGCGGGAATATAACCGATTTGTGTATCGGTGCCTGACTTCAGCACTCCTTCAACAACCTCATTGAAGGTACCGTCGCCGCCTATTGCCACCACAAGGTCATAGCCTTTGGAGTTTTTACTTGCAAATCTCCCGGCGTCCCCCACCGATTCGGTAAGATGCACCGTTGTATTATAGCCGTTTTTGCCGAACAGCACAAGAATATCGGTTAAATACTTATTTGCTTTTCTGGTACCGGCACATGGATTCATTATGAGTAAAAGATTTTTGTTTTTTTCAAATCATATCACTCCGCTTTTATTTAAACAAAACTTTACTGTTTTATTTTTATATTTTGTGTTTTGATAATCCATCCATTGAATATTGTGTACTGCCGCAAATTATTTAAAAGCTCATCATTACAAGCGAAACCAAACCGAGAATTACGCCCACCGTCTGCCGTCTTGTAAATCTGTCTTTAAAAATCAGCACTCCCGAAAGGGTGGCAAAAACTATTGTTGCTCCCGTTTGGGCAGGAAAAAGAAAGGTTCCGTCGATATTTGCAATGCCGTATGTATAAATCATCTGATACACCGCAAGAGAAAGCCCTACCGCGGCGGCATATTTTATCACACCAAATTCGATTTTGAAATTCAGTTTTTCCCTTTTTCTCAAAATGGGAAAAACAAGAATTCCTATAACGGCTGCCCACATATAAAGGCAGGAAATAAATGCCTGATTTTCATTCCCGATGGGAGATTCGCCAAAGAACTTCTGCACCGATGTGCCCAGCGAGGTTGACAGCATGGCAAACAGAGTAAGCATCAGCCATTTTCCCCGATTACCCTGCGATTGCTTACCACCGCCATTACAGATTATAAATGACAGTATTGTCAGAATGATTGCAATAAAGCGTATGAGCGAAATGGGCTCATCAAAAACAAAATACGAAATAATGACGCACACCACCATACTGAAGTTTACTATCAATACGGTCAAAGACACGTTTCCGATCGACAATGCCTTGGTGTACAAAAGCTGAAATGCAACCGTACACACCGCACCGGCAAGGGCATACAGCCACACCGTCGGCGAACATCCGAAAACCCGTGGAAGAAAAAGAAGCGCCGAGAATATGAACACAAAAATATTAAAGCACAGCGCATCGGCTGAGTTTTTTACGTTTTTCTTGCTGAATGCCGTCTGAAAGCTCATTTTTGAACTGGACAGTACCCCCAGCAAAATAACAAGTATATATTCCATTGGTTTTCCTCTTTTCCGCACACGTTACCGTACAAATCACACTGTCGGGTATATTGCAAATTCCGTCAGGAATTTATATCGCTGATGAATTCACATAGTGAATTCATCATATAAAGACTGTATAATCCGGATACCGGTGTTTTCATCAGTATAATTATCTGACTACCGAAGAATGACTGTAAATGTAGAACTCTTCCTGACTCGGCATCCATTTCTTTTCTTTAGGCATGAATGTTTTATCAAACAACTCTACTGCGGCGGTATCTTCACAGCAGTCGGCAGCGGTACTTGGAATATACATCCATTTTCTGCCGTCAAGTGCATTAGGTACAAGTTCACAAACAAGAAGTGCAGTCGGGAAGTTTCCTTCAACAACAAAACTAATATTTTTCTTTTTGCAACTTACAAACCCTCTGCTAACATAGTTGCCGGGATTTCCGAAATTGATATTGACATCATATCCCATTTTTCTTGCAACATCAAACGAATGTTCAATAAGCATCTTTCCGAATTTTTGCCTCTGATATTCGGGTGCAACGCAAAGTGGACCGAAAGAAAGGATCTCTTTTCTTTCACCATTTTCATCTTCAAGCCATGCCTTTGTATACATAATATTACCAATAATCTCGCCATCCATTTCAAGAACAAAGGCAAGTTCAGGAATGAAATCGGGGTGATTCCGCATCTCGTGCACAAAATAATGCTCGTCAGCGCCCGGCTTATAAACATTCCAGAAAGCCTCGCGGGTAAGCTCTTCTACTGCCCTATAATCTTTTTCTTCTTCTAATCGTATAATCGAATTTTTCATTTCGTAATTCCTTTCGCCAAAATTCGACAATCTTACTGTCTTCACACCAAGCCAATCCAAAAACACGGCTGACGTGTAAATTATAACACAAAAATGCAAAAATAACAATACTCTTATACAAGAATATTGTTATTTTTGAAATGTTATTATTTCAGTTCAAATTCGCCCAGATTGCTGGTTTCGATATAGTCCTTTTTGATTTCGCGCAGGCGTGCCATGTGGGGCTGTTCTATGTGTGTCTGCTGGTGCTGTTTGGACTCCCATGCTTCAATGAGAAGTATCTCGTTGGGGTCCTTTTCGGAATAATAGTAATCGTATCGGATGCAACCGTCCTCTTTCCTTACCGCATCAACAATATTTTCACTGTGCAGTTTTTCGATAAATGCCTCACGCTTGCCGGGAAAGCTTTTGAAAACAACGTAAATTGTATACATTTTTATTTCTCCTTTATGTAAAATATTTTCAACCCAACATTTTTATCACGTATGCCGCAATGGTTTTGGCGTAATCAACCAGCTTATCACACTCGATAAACTCATTGGGCTGGTGAGCACCGCCGATTTTGTTGAAGTCGCGTCCGATACCGAAGCCGAAAGCACGGTCGCTTCCGTACTTGGAAATAACAGAAAGGTCTGAAAGACAGGAACCGCATACAAGAGGCTCTTTTCCGGTAGTCTCTCTTGAAGCCTCCAGCATGAGCTTTATATCCTCGCTGTCCGGCTCGCAGTGTACATAGTGGAAGAAGCGTGTGTTTGGCACAAAGCCGTCACCCACAATGCCCATGGCATCCAGCTTTTTGGAGATAACTTCATGAAGCTGTGCAAATTCCTTATATATCTCATCCTTGGTCTTGTCGGTGTAGAATACAAAGTATACCTCGCCCATGCCAAGATCCGAACCGCCGTTTCCTGCACGCACACCCATATAACGCATAGCGGTTGAGGGAATAATGGTGCCTTTATAGTAGCGATTGTTTCCAAGCTCTGTTCTGCGTCTTTGGGCAAAAGCCTCCAGTTCTTCCATTATAACGGGAATGGCAGATGCCGTAAGTCCAGCGCTGTCCACAGGTTCTTTGGTGTGGAACAGATACTTCATTTCTCCTCCGCCCGAGCCGCAGTGCCAGATAAGATTTTCCTTGCAGTCCATATTTACAATATGCTTGCAAGGATACTTCATAACAGCCGCCATTGCACCGTGCGATCCGCCGTATTCTTCATCGGAATATGCGGCAAACACAAGGTTCTTTTTGGGCTTGAAGCCCTGCTCCTTGAGTAGCTTTATAATAAAAAGTGCAGTTGCAAGGGCATATTTATCGTCGCATGCACCTCTGCCGAACACCTTTCCGTCCTTTACAAATCCCGCAGTGGGCTCAAATTCCCAGTTATTCAAGTCGCCTATTCTGACGGTATCGCTGTGTCCCATCAGCATAAGGTGATCACAGTCCTCCTCGCCTCTCCAGCGCGCTACGGTATTGTAGCGGTTTTCAAGATTTCTGCCGGGCATGTAGTCGGGGTGTTCGCTGAAGCCCTCAATTTCAAGCGGAGAATACATATCCGTCTCCATGCCCATTTCAATGCATAAATCGCGTATGTATTCAGCACATTCCTGCTCGTTTCCGTGATCGCCGAAATCTTCGGAATTGATTCTTATAAGCTTGCACAAAAGCTCAAAAAGCTCTTCCTTCTTACTGTCAATAAGCTGACAGATATTTTTGATTTCCATATCAACACTCCTTATAATGATTTGAAGCTGAATTTAAGATTGGTTTTATATTCCTCAAATGAGCCAAGCGGAATAAACTTATTGTTTTTAACAATATTCTCTCCTCCCAGAGAGGTGGTGCGTGGTTCAAGCCCCACGGCATACTCACTCTCGCCCAGCATCTTCCACAACAGAAAATCCGGAATAGTTTTTCTGCCGTAGGTGACGTATGCACTTATTTCACCATTTTCAATTCCGACCGTAACGATATCATCGGTATACTTAACATCGACACATTCCTCCTGTGCCTTGTGTACCGGCGCTGTTATCTCCGACACCTCGGACGGAACGTTTATAATTTTTGCACCGGGACGGACAAGCGGATAACCAAAATTGCAATGATAGCACAATGCGATATTTTCGGTATCAAAGCCCTCGTTGACAACCGTATCCTCGAGAGTAAATTCATCCGAAAACAGTTTGGTGGAAATTGTTCTTTTTAAAACAAGATTCTCGCCGCCCACGACACTTTCACGCATCTCGCCCGAAATTTTCATGACATATTCATCTCCCACCCAATCGGCAAAAACACTTACCTTTTGAGCAGCAATATTTGAAATTCTGCCATGCAGACCCAACTCCGGGGTAGGTCTTCCGATATTCTTGAGACCGCAGGTGGTTACAAGTCCACCGTAAAAACCGCGCATAAAGCTTTTTCCGTCCTTTTCATAATACATGGGCGAGGTTATTCCCGTCTTGGAAATCCAGCTTACAGCGCTTGTTTTATAAAAAGCCTGGGCAATGTCAAGACATCTGTCGGGCAAAACGGTAAAACGCAGATTGCCTGTGTTCACCTCAACAGCATCTACACCCTTTGCCCTGCCGTCGTTGAAGGTAAATCGTCTGATGCCGCCTATCTGCTCCACAGAGCCTATATGTCTCAGCAATTCCTGTTTGTTCATGCAGTACTCCTTTTGAATTTAGTGGTTTTCACATCTTTCCGTCAATAACCGCATATCCTGCGGAATAGGGCAGAAAAGCTTGATTTCTTTTTTCGTTATGGGGTGCAGGAAAACGATACCCGCACAGTGAAGCCGCGTCCTTTCGTTTAACTGCGGTGCGCCGTAAAGGTCGTCACCGTAAATGGGCATGCCTATATAGCTCATGTGCACGCGCAGCTGATGGGTTCTGCCGGTACGGGGCACAAGATGCACCAGCGACAGCGAGCCGCATGTTTTGTGCACCTCATATTCCGTCACTGCCTCTTTTCCGTCGGGCGAAACACAGCGTAATATGACGCTTTCCTGCATTCTTTTTATGGGTGCCGATATAATATCCTTGGCAGGACAGGGCACTCCGTTCACGACGGCAAAATACTCTTTTTGTATTTTCTGCCGCTTCATATCCTCGTTGAGCAGTTGTGCGGAAAGAGAATTTTTGGCAATCAGCACAATGCCCGATGTATCACCGTCCAAGCGAGTTACGGCACGGAACGTAAAATCATGCTCACGGAAATAGTAAGCTATACCGTTGGCAAGCGTATCGTCATAATGTCTGTGGGACGGATGTGTGGGCATACCACGGGGCTTGTTGACGGCTATAACGTCCTCATCCTCGTAAATTATGTCCAGCGGAATGTTTACGGGCACTATATTTTCGGACGGCTCATCGCGAAGAGTTACGATAAGCACATCACCGGTGTTTACGGTTTTATTGACATGCACAGAGTGACCGTTCAAGAGAATTCCGTCCTCGTGCTTTTTAAGGTCGCGCAGATTCGCGGAAGAGAAGCCGTTGCGACGCAGTATTTCCTTAACGGTTTTACCATCAAGGCTGAAATTTACAGTTATGGTAAGACTTTTATTCATATCATATAAATTATACAACAATAACAGCTCATTGTCAAGCATATATACAAAAATACGGAAATTTTATTTGCATCGAAAACAAAAAGAGATATACTCATAAAATAGCATAAAACGTCACAAACATATGTGTTTATGGCACGTGTTTTTTATTGACAGCCTCACGTGATATATGGTATAATTGTGGCATAGATCTGCGAAAAACAAGTCACGAAAGGTACTGTATACATATGGACAAAAAGCTTATTTTGCATGTGGATTGTACAAAGGAATATAATAAGGAGAACTATTTTGAAATAGGAACTACGGCAATCACGGGAACTTCGGCAGGCAGATACAGAGAAACCGACGGCGCGCATCTGTCGCGATTCGGATACAGATTCATGCTGGAGAACAAGGACAAGCCTCATCTTATTGTGGTTAAATATCCGGACGACAAAGAGCGCTTCATGTGCGTGACAAATGATTCGTCATACGACCTTGACAGCGGAATAACCTGTGGCGGTGTGAATGCCGTAAGCGGTAAAATGCTGGAATCGGAAATTTATTTTTATCCAAGATGGCAAGAAGAAACCGTTGTATTTACTTCGTGGGGTAAAAATTGTCCTGCGGCAGTATCGGAATTTTCTGTTTATGAAATTGACGGCTTCAACAAAGCCGAGCTTTCGGACGAATGCTACAAAACCGACAGACGCTCATTCGGCATCCAGTATGAAGACCCCTGCAATGTAGGCTTGAGCGTCGGAGCAAAAAATTTAAACGAGTTTATTGAGCGACACATAGAATATATGAAATTCAGCGGAAGAAGCCATCTTACATATCCCGTCAACTGGTATCACGGTCCCATCGTGCCGGTGGAATGTCAGCCCTCCAGCCGCTTTATTCTTGTGGGCATGCAGAACAGAAAAAGGTATATAGTTGCACGCAAGAATAATATCGATGATTGGCTGGAATACTGGCTTACACGCTTTGATGAAGAGGGATTTACCTTCAAGGGCTCCATGACTCTGATGAGACTCGGAAGACTTATGCAGGGAATGAATGCCGATTCGGAAAGTGTAAAAAACGGTGCAGATACATATAATAATGTGCTGTTCAACGGTGAAATCCAGCAATCGCTCAACGATTGGACCGCAGTATTTAATCCAATTACTTTTGAAAGCTGGTATGACAGCTTTACAAAGGGTATCCCCATGTCCTTTGCGTACGGTGAGCAGCGCCCGCAGAAGAACGAGCTTTCCGACAGTGTCCGCGTGCCGATCTTCAATCCGTTGCATCCCGTTGTTCAAAACCAGGTACTGGAGCTGTTGGAGGAGCTTTGCAAAAAATATGCAAAGCATCCGTCATTTAAGGGGCTTTCCGTAAACATGTGGCACGGCACCATGCTGTGGTACGGCAACCTGCTTGCAGGATATGATGACGTAAGTACAGGCATGTTTGAAAACGAAACAGGTATTTCGCTTGGAATATCCCCGGACGATCCGAAACGTTTTGAAAAGCGCCATATAAAGCTTACAATGACGCTGCGTGATGCTTTTATCAACTGGAGATGCAAAAAAATACATGAATTTATCTGCCGCTGCAGAGACACAATATCTGCCGTAAGAAGCGATCTTACACTTACTCTCACCTTGTGGAACGAGACCTCCGCATCCTACGGATATCTGAATACTGTTCCCGGCGCACTGACCGGATATGGTGCCAGACGAAGCTTTGACGAGATATACAAAGAAGGCGGTATCGACCTCAGACTTTACGGCAACGAGAAGAATATTGAAATCGCCATTGAAAAGACCTCAACACGCGATCAGAGTGAAAATGCACTCAGAGGCGAGGAATTTACAAATATGTTTGTCGACACGGCTTTTTTGGATGAAAACATTGCCAAGGCATTGCAGCACAGCAAAAACTCAACCGCCTTTATTTTCGATTCATGGGTTGAAATGTGGGGCAGAACAGTGCTTGAAGAGCGCCGCGATGATGACACAAATATTGCCGCACTGTCACATTTTGAATTCGGAGACACCGATTTTATCGCGCAGGAAAATTCTTACTACGCCGATGATACACAAAACAAATTCTGGTTTGACAGTCAGATGAGAATAACCTCGGCATTTCCTTCGGGTCATTATCTTGAGTGGCTTGCCAACGAGATTGCCGTGCATGACGCTCTTGAGGTAACACAGGGCGGACTCTATATGGATATGGCACATGCAAAGGAACAGCTCAGCTTTGCCGCACAATACCGCAAGCTTCCCAAGTGCAAATTCAAAACACTTGACGGTGAAACGGGAATTGTGGTTGTGCGTTATCTCGAGAAAGACGGAAAAACCTATATATACGCGGTAAACCGTGAGCCTTACACCGTGGAAACAGAAATTAAAACAAATGGTGCAACATACAAAATGACTCTCGGAAAATTCGAGCTAAAAAGCGAAATTCTCGATGCGGGCCTTATCCCGTACAGTTACACCGTCGAAATCCCGTCAGGTATAGAAGAATGTTATATATCCGACGTCAAAAAGGCAATAAACAAAATCGAAGAATCGTTTGAAAAAGGATTTTTTGCAGCAGGTGCTGAGGAGCTCAAGGAAAGAATGTCAAATGCCGTGGTACAACGCAATTTTTCTTTTATACGCCATGCACTTAAAAGCCAGATCATGAACAATGTATATAAGCTTCTGAGCAAAAAATAAAAAAACGGCTGAGTCAATGACTCAGCCGTTTTTTTATTTCTGTTCAGCTGTTATCTTTTCAAAATAGTCCATGGCATTATCCCAGTCAAAAGCTGTCTGGGAATGGTCACCGCTTTTAACATGGTAAGCAATGCGACCTTCGTGGTACACTTTATTAAGCTCTGGCTTTTCGGGAGCAACAAGACCCTTGAGTCCGTAAAGCTCATATGCACAGCTTGCAAGCTGTGCAGAAAGGAATTCTGCATCGGGGTCTGCCCATTCGTCCTCGATTGAGCTTGTTATGTACAAATATCTGGGAGCCATAAGTGCACACAGCATGTGCTGGTCTACCGGCAGAAGCTCCTCACAGTCATTATACTCGTGAAACTTGTCGCACAGCCAGTCGCTGATGTTTATATCCACCGCATGCTCACCTTTTTTGTCTCGCAGAACAGCAGCACCCATACAACCCGAGTTATTTGGTACGGCAAGAAGTATACGTTGGTCGGTAACGCCTGCCCAAAGAGCCGCCTTGCCGCTTCTGGAGTGGCCGATACTGCATATCTTGGAACAATCAATATCACCGTCGGTTTCAAGATAATCTATAACACGGCTTGCGCCCCATGCCCAGGCTGAAAGGCTTGCCCAGGAGTGCTTATTTCTGCCCATAGGTGTTTTGACATGTGCAAAAACGCCTTTTTTAAATTCTGCGTGCCAGGTCCACTCGGGGTATATCTCACGGGTGGGCATAGCCGCAACGGCAAAGCCTCGGTCGGTTATGTCCTTAAGAGGAAGAGTTGCCTCCGACTCATCGCATCTGTACATATTACCCTTGTCATCATATCTGAAAAACTTTTCCATATTTTCATGCATGACGTAAACAAATACGGGAAGCGGTCCGTTTTGCTTTTTGGGCAGGTAAAGCTTGAAATTGAAAGCAAAATCGTCAAACCCAACCTTTATGCACTTAACGCGCATGCCGTATTCCTCGATTTCTCCCGTGTTTTCGAAATACAGGTTTTCGGGGCGCTCAATGTCTCTTATACCGTAAACATAACGGCAAAACAAATCCATTATTTCGTCTCGGCGGTAGTTTTCCCAGGTTTTTACGTCCTTTACCTCTACACCGCCCAGTGTCGTAAGTATTTCGGGTAATTTCATTTGTTACTCTCCTATGTTTATGTCAAACTCTTTTTGCAATAGCTTTATTGTAATGCTTGTATTAAGCTCCATGGCATCAATAGGATATGTTTCCTTTACGTAGCCTCGGTAAAACTTCTTTTTGAAAAAATCCATTATATACTGCGTAGATATGTTTTCCTTAAGCATTGCTAATATTTCCGATGCGGTAACGGTAGCACTTTCCCAAGCTTTTTTAAGGAAAAAGTCCGCTTTTTCATCACTCAGAAGTCCGTAGTGAGGTACAAGAATATGCCGTACACCCAGTTTTTCCGCTCTTTTTATGGCATCACAGGTCATTTGATACCCCACAAGATATGACGGTACCACATCATCCTCGCCGTTATACACTCCCAGTGTTTCACAGCCTAAAAGAAGCTTTTTTGCGGGACACCAGTAACCAACCGAGCATTTTGTATGCCCGGGAAGATTGAGTACGGTAAACTCCAAATCCCCTGCCTTGACTGTGTCACCGTCGCTTACCGCCATATCAACACTCAGCTCGTCAAACAAATCCTCGTATTCCGTCACACCGCACTTGACGGCAAATTTCATATCAAGGTCACGCATAACCGCTTTTGCGGTGGGCTTTTGAAATATTTTTGCGGCATATTCCCCTGCCACAACCTTAGCTGACGGAAAACGTCTTTTCACATATGCCGAGCCGGCGGCATGGTCGTAGTGGGAATGGGTGAGAAATATATAGTCAAGCTCTCTTTCTCCCAGAACAGCTTTTACCTTATCAGCCACAGCGTATCCCGTGAAAGCAAAGCCCGTATCATACAGTATCGCAGTCTTTCCGTCATCCAGAAGAAACGCACTGTCGCCCGGCAACACTCTCACATCGGTAATTTTAAAATTTTCCATTTATTTCAAGGAGTTAAGAAGCTTCGTCATTCCCTCGACGATAATATCATCTCCGCCGGGTTTAAGAGAAGAGCTCTTTGCCTCATATCCGCCCTCATCATAAGCTTTGGTTGTCGGAACATATCCGCCGGCGGTATTTGTCAGACAGCAAAGAATGGTCTGCTCAAAGGGAGATGCTTCATTTATGCGGTTGCCGATTTCGGTAAAGGGCTCACCGCCGATACCCGCAAACACAATGTCGCCTATCTTAACCGCGGACAGATAGTAAGGGAAGGATTCGGGACCTTTTTCCAGCTTGATTATACGGCTTGCTTCTGCAACTGCAGTGGTAAGTGCCATTTCCTTGTAAGGCAGTTCGTTTGCTCGTCCCGCTGTGTACAGATCGTAAATCTTTCTCATTTCTTCAATGCGGTCGTTTTCCTGATGTGAAGGCAGGTCAACACGCGAGAAAGCATAGGAAATTTCATCTGCATTCACCTTTTCGGTAATGGAACAGATGGAAAGCACTGCACCTGCAATTATTCTGCCCATGTGCTCGGCATGCTTTATGCTTCTGGGAACGCTGTCAAAGTCAATAACCGAAATAGCACTTTCTCCGGGTGTGGGATTTACGTTAACGTGGTTTACGTCGCCTTGTGCACCCTGAAGGAAAATACATTTTGTACCGGGAACTGCTTTTTCAAGAATATCACATACAAATCCCATATAATCGGCACTTATGTACTCACCGCCCACAGAATCGGGATGTGTACCGAAGTTTACAACAAAAATATTATCTCCGCCGTCCCTGAGAATTTTTATAAGCTTAACAGTCTCGTTGGGCGTACCAAGCGCGTGGTCAATTTCGGGGTTCTTTACACCGGGGTTGGTAGCCACACTTCCGTCCTTCATACGGTAACGGCGAATAAAGGAAATATTCTTTGCCTGAGTCTGACCGATTTCAAAGGTAGATTCCTTAAGGTCGTTAAGTGCATATACCGCCGCATCACGCGCGCAGGCAACAAAAAAGTCATCATATGCCTGAGTGCTGTACAAATCTGAAGCAAAATCCTTGCCCAGCAGAGGACCTGTATGAGTGTGGGAAAGATTTATAAAAATACCGTTGCTTTCAATTCCGGTAGCTTCTACAATGGCATTTTTTATAGCATCGAAATACTTTTGAGCCAATTCGCAAACGTCAATTGCAATAACAACCGCCTTTTTCTTGCCGTCGTCAAAGGCAACCGCTCTGGCATAAAGGTTGTCCAGTATGCCTTTTACAAAACGCTTTTCATAATAACCCACAATCGGGGCACCGTAAGGGGGATTGATACAAACCTGTGCAAAACCTGTTTTCATTTTATTCTCCTTATATATTAATTTTTATTTTTGCAAATCTGAGTTTTTCAAAACTTTGTCATGTTAAGATACTGAAAAAGTCTGTCGGGAAAATTAACTGTCATGCCGTCAACTCCAAGTGCGCACATTTTTTTCATAAGAGCTGTATTTAAAACTCCCCATGCACGTATTCCAAGACCCTTTTGACGCCATTTACGGCACATTTCTTCATCAATAAGCTCTGCCTTGGGTGCGATTTCCTCACCACCTGTTGCAATAAAGCTTTCCGTCTCTTCATCTGTGGGTACATTAGTCAGCCAGCCTGTTCTTGCACTGCTGTCAAGAGATTTAATCTTTGCTATATAGTCAAACTTGAAAGAAGTGAATGTGGTTTTATCCATTATACCGTACTTTTTTACCAGCTCCAGGGTGTCCTTTTCCACGCCTTTGCCCTTAAGCTCAACAGCGAAGCTTATGCCGTAGCAAGAGAATTTATCAAGAAATTCTTCAAATGTAACTATTCTGTCAAAAAAGCCTGCGGTGCTGTTGCCATATACCTTCAGCTCCTTAAGTTCATTCAGTGTAAAGTCCTCCACCCTGCCGCTGCCGTCGGTAACCCTGTCCACCGTGTCATCATGGAAAAGCACGAGATGACCGTCCTTCGTGCGCTGTACATCCGTTTCAATTCCGTTTGCTCCCTGCAGAAGCCCAAGGTAAAACGAACAGAGTGTATTTTCCGGTGCATATTCACTTGCACCTCTGTGTGCGTAATTTATCATATTCATTTCTCCTGAAATACTGTATAATATCCTGCAATTTTTTATGTATGCCGTTTTTCCGTTACAGCACCCGTAACGCCATCCTTCAAATAGGTGCAGCACAATCGGTACGGAAATAAAACTTTAATATATGCATCAGATAAAAACCATTCGCTTTAATTATAAAAGCTCTTTATGGTGTCAAATCCCTGCCAGTTTCTTAAAACATCCGAATACATATTTTGCCATGATTTCGGAAGCAAGCGGTGTGGGATGGCAGGCATCCACTCCTCCGGCAAGCCAATCGCCGTGACCGAAATTATCAGCATCGTCACTGTAATGGTCGGTCCACAACTTATGCGTATCTATCAAGTCCAGACCATATTGCCGTGCAACTCTGATTGTCGCCTCGCAATGTCCGTCCACCGACCAGTCATTATAGGTTGCCGTCATAAGTACGATAGCCGTTTCAGGGTCACGCTTTTTCACATCATGAATAAGCTTTTTATAGTTTTCCTCGAATTGCTCCGGAGTAGTATATCTCGTCGGGTCGGGCTTAAGCGCATCATTGATACCAAACATCATAAAGGTTACGTCAGATTTTCTGCCGTTAGCAAGAATACCTGTAAAATCATCAATTCTGTTGTGGGCACGGGTAAGAGTGTTTCCGCCTATTCCGTTTCTTATCACATCGATTCTGCCCGAAGCACCGTCAGAAACCAATATGGGACCGTCAAAGTACTTCATGGGCAGAAGTCCGTTTTCGCAAATTCCGTCGTATCTGAAAACCTTGTGTCCGTAAAAATGCTTGCTCAGTTCAACTGCGAATTTCGCAACATATGTTTCCTCCGCACGGCAGTGTTCAGTTCCTAACGTAATACTGTCACCTACAAAATTCAACGTGATGTGCTCACCGTTTTTTACAGCCTGTCCCATGTTGTAAAAGCTCATAAGCGAACTCCTTCATCTGTTTGTATTAATGTAAAAAACAAATATCCTTCTGACTTTAACTAGTGTATCACAAAAACGTTTTAAAGTCAATCTGTTAAGTGAAAAAATATCAATTATATCGCAAAGTTGCAAAAGGCACATTGCACAACGTGACAGTTAATTATTATGCAATATTTACAAATTCATCGCTTTACTTTGATAAATTACTAAAATGCTATTGCCTTTTTTTTCAAAAGTGTGATAGAATAGCTGTACAATTTTTAAGAAAGACGAGGAAAATCTCATGAAGAAAATTCTTTCCATCCTTTTGGTACTTACAATGGCATTTGCTGTTCTCGGTCTGGCTTCCTGCACACAGGCACCCGTCGAGACTCCCGATGATGAAACTCCCGCAGAGCCCGACACCCTTGTTTGCGGCGTTACCATCTTTGAAAACATGAATGAAAAAGACGAAAACGGTAACTGGACCGGCTTTGAGTCCGACTTTGCAGTAGAAGTCGGCAAGCTTATCGGCATGAACGTTGAGTTCCAGGAAATTGACTGGTCTCAGAAGTACAATGAGCTCAACTCCGGCGCTATCGACTGCATCTGGAACGGCTTCACCGCAAACTCCGCAGACAACGGAATTGCACGCTCCGAGCTCGTTGATTTCTCCTACGGCTATATGCTCAACCAGCAGTGCATCGTAACAAAGGCTGACAAGGTTGCTGAATTTGCAACTGCCGCTGACCTTGCAGGCAAGACTGCTTGCGTTGAAGGCGGAAGCGCAGGTGCTGCTTACGCAGAGTCCGTAACCGACGCTGACAAAATCTTCGCTACCACCGCTCAGATCAATGCTTTCACCGAAGTTAAATCCGGTGCTGTTGACTTTGCAGTAGTTGACATCATTCTTGCTCAGAACATTTGCGGAAACGGTGACTATGCAGACCTTGCTATTGTTGAAGCAATCGAGCTTGACTCTGAAATCTATGCTATCGGCTTCAAGAAGGGCAGCGAGCTTACCGCAAAGGTAAACGAAGCCATCAAGACTCTGGAAGCAAACGGCAAGCTTATGGAGCTGGCTACAAAATACGGCTTTGAAAACGTTCTGAAGGTTTCCGAAACCATCGAATAATATTCACTTTAAAGGAAATAAATAATGGGATTCTGGGATGTAAATTTAAGCCTTTTCGGCGGATTAAAATACACCTGCCTGATATTTGCGCTAACACTTGTGTTAGCGCTTCCTTTAGGTTTGGTGATAGCATTCGGCTCAATGTCAAAATTCAAACCGCTTTCCTACCTTGTCAAAACCTTTGTATGGGTAATACGCGGCGTACCATTGATGCTTCAGGTAATCATATTCTTCTACGTCCCCGGCTTTATGCTGGGTACACCTATACTTTCGCGTTTTAATTCCGTTATTGCGGCGTTTGTGATAAACTACGCCTGTTATTTTTCGGAAATCTACCGTGGTGGTATTGAGTCCATCTCAAAGGGTCAGTACGAGGCAGGTCAGGTGCTGGGCATGACGAAAAGCCAGATATTCTTCAAGGTTGTGCTCATGCAGGTGGTAAAACGCATTCTTCCCCCTATGTCCAACGAGGTCATAACACTTGTAAAGGATACCGCACTTGCCAGAGTTATAATGATTGTTGAAATTCTCCAGGCGGCACAGAATTTCGCTGCCTACGGTCTTATGTGGCCCCTGTTCTACACGGCTGTATTCTACCTTGCATTTGTCGGAATACTTACGCTTCTGTTCGGATATTTTGAGAGAAAGCTCTCATATTACAGAGTTTAAGGAGGGTATGTATGGCATTTCTTAATGTTGAAAGCATAAAAAAGCGCTTCGGCTCAAACGAGGTTCTCAAGAACATCTCCTTCAGCCTCGAAAAGGGCGAGGTGCTCGCCATAATAGGCTCCTCGGGAAGCGGTAAAACCACTCTTTTAAGATGTCTCAATTTTCTTGAAAAAGCAGACAGCGGAAAAATAACCGTTGGTAACGAGCTTCTTTTCGACGGCGACGACAAAAACACCTTCAACGAAAAAACAATCCGCGAAAAAAGGCTTCATTTCGGTCTTGTTTTCCAATCGTTCAATCTTTTCCCGCAATATACGGCGCTTAAAAATATAACTCTTGCACCCGAAATGCATCTCGCCGAGCGTGCGTCAAAAGCAAAAATGTCTCACGCCGAAAAGCGTGCAGAGCACGATAAAATTCTGCAAAACGCAAAAACGCTTCTGGATAGTGTGGGGCTTTCAATGAAAGCAGAAGCATATCCCTGCGAGCTTTCGGGCGGTCAGTGCCAGCGTGTTGCCATCGCCCGTGCATTGGCGCTCAGTCCCGACGTACTGTGCTTTGACGAGCCCACTTCGGCTCTTGATCCTGAGCTTACAGGCGAAGTACTGAGAGTTATCAGGGACCTTAAATCCAGTGACCGCACTATGATAGTGGTTACGCACGAAATGGAATTTGCGCGCAATGTTGCCGACCGTGTTATATTTATGTCGGACGGTGTAATTGAGGAAGAAGGCACTCCCGAAGAAGTTTTTGACAATCCAAAAAGTCCCAGAACACGTGAGTTTCTCACACGGCCTGAATTTTAAATACAATCGGTATGCGTACATACGCATGCCGATTTTTTTTGATTTTTTTACAAAAAGGTACTTGACAAACGCATTTTTTTCTGATATAATACGTGACAATATTAAACGCGTTGACGCGGAATAGTATGCAACAGAATTTCACCTTCAGAGAGATGCCGTACGGTGCGAGGCATTGGGAAAGAATTGCAGAACTCACCGCCGAGCGGCTGCCATGAAAACAAGAAGTAATGACAGACGGGCGCTCCCGTAACAGAGTAAAGATGTGTTTGCATCCGAGTGCATCCTTTAAGGATGAAAAAGAGTGGTACCGCGGAAGGTTAAAAATTTTGCAATTAACGCTTTCGTCTCTTTGAAACAACAAAGAGATGAAAGTTTTTTTGTTGTTCGGAACAATGCCGAAAGGAGTTCATATTTCATGAAAAAAATCAACATTTCTGACATCACCCTGAAAAAGCTGTCTCAGAGCCGTGAGGTCTCACTGCTTTTCCGTGAAAAAACCGCCATTGCTTCAGCCGCAGACAGCCTGGGGGCGGATGCCATAGAGCTTGCACCCGTAAAAAACATCCGAGAGGATACAATAATTTATAAAACAATTTCCGCCAATATCAAAAAATCCGCCATTGCTCTTCCGGTCGGTTTCACTGTTCAGGAGGTAGAAGCAGCATGGGAATGCATAAAGGATGCGGTTCACCCGCGTCTGCAGGTGGAGCTTCCCGTTTCCACCGTTCAGATGGAATATGCTTATCATGTGAAAGCTGACAAAATGCTTGAAAAGATAGCCGAGCTGACCGCAAAAGCAAAGTCACTGTGCGAGGATGTGGAGTTATGCGCACTGGATGCCACACGCGCAGATGAGGATTTTCTTTTAAAGGCAATAAGCACCGCTCAGCAAAACGGTGCGGGTATCATTACGGTATGCGATGATGCCGGAACAGCTTTGGTGCAGGAGATATCGGCACTCACTGCAAAAATTAAAGCTCACACCGAGCTTCCCGTATACATTCAGGTTTCCGATGCGCTTGGTATGGCAGTCGCATCCGCTGTCGCCGCCATCGGTGCCGGCGCAGACGGTCTTAAATGTGCAATGGCAGGCGAAAATGCACTTTCAATGGGCGCTGTTTCCAATGCTGTGGCTGCACGCGGAGACGCTATCGGTGCGAAAATTTCTCTCGAGCATACCCGTATACACGCAGGTATTGACGACCTGCTGTCAAAAATAAACCACGAAAGCTATGAAAGCGTCAACAATGTAAGCGAGAAGAAAAAAATACTTCTGGACACAGAAAGCACACTTTCCGATGTAGCTCATGCTGCATCCATTCTGGGCTATGACCTTTCGGACGAGGATGCGGGCAATGTTCACAAGGCTCTTTGTCAGGTGTGTGAGAAAAAGGGCTCGGTTGGTTCCAAGGAGCTGGAAGCTCTTATTGCAAGCTTTGCAATGCAGGCTCCATCTACATATCATCTTGAAAGCTACACCACCACCAGTTCAAATGTTTCAAGCTCCATGTCCCAGGTAACACTTAAATGCGGCGAAGAACTGCTTTGCGGTGTCAGCACGGGCGACGGACCTATCGACTCGGTGTTCCGCGCCATTGAGCAAAGCATCGGACATCACTACGAGCTGGACGATTTCCAGATCCAGGCTGTCACCGACGGAAAAGAGGCTCTCGGCTCCGCAGTGGTCAAGCTGAGAAACAACGGCAAGCTGTATTCCGGCAACGGTATTTCCACCGACATTGTGGCGGCAAGTATAAGAGCTTATATCAACGCACTTAACAAGATAGTTTTCGAGGAGGCTTAATTTAAAATGAAGCTTACCTTTTCGACAAAACACGTAAACCGCACGTCATTTCTTGAAACTTGCAAATTTGCTTACGATTACGGATTTGCAGGCTTTGAGATCTACGATGCAATAAAGGAAAGAAAACAACATTACGACAGCATTCTCAGAAGTGACCGCGTTTCGGACTCAAAACGCAAGCTGGTTAACCGCAATCTCAATGTTTCGGCGCTGGTATATCCTTATGAGCTGGAAAGCGAGCAGGCAGATGCTCAGACCATTCTCAGATATGTGGAGATGGCGCGCAACGCAGGTATAGAGCGTGTTATACTGCACATTGACGAAAAAACCGACAATGAAAATCTCCGCCAAAAGCTCAGCGATGCAATAAAGTACGCAGAAACGGCGGATATTCAGATACTTTTTGAAACATCGGGCTTTCTCTGCGAGACCGAAAATGTTATAGATATTATCAACTTTTTCTCCTCCGCTGTAATAGGAGCTTCGTGGAATGTGCGCGAAACATATTTCACCGCCGGCGAAAGTGCGGAAACCACTATAAAAAATCTCGGTGCGTATATAAAATATGTCCGTCTGGGTGACAAAAAAGACGGCAGAACGGTGCTTATCGGTGAGGGTGAACTGCCCGTCAACAGCTTTTTAAACGCTCTTTCATCCCTCAATTATGACGGCTATATCTGTGCTGCCTGGAACGAGGAGATAAATGATGCGGATATAGTTCTTACCCATTTCACAAATTATATATCCGGGCTCTCGCGTGATAAAAAGGAATTCGACCGCACTTACTATAACCGTGACAAGTCGGGAACCTTTGTATGGAAAAAATACGACGTTATCGATGCAACCTTCTCCGACGTACTGGATACCATGGCTGAACGGTATCCTGACCAGTACGCTTTTAAATACACCACACTGGATTACACCAGAACCTACACCCAGTTCAGACGTGATGTGGACGAATGTGCCGCCGCACTTATTTCACTGGGCGTAAAGGCGGGAGACCATGTTGCAATATGGGCAACAAACGTGCCCGCATGGTTTATAACCTTCTGGGCAACTACAAAAATCGGTGCAGTGCTTGTAACGGTTAATACGGCATACAAAATACACGAAATAGAATATCTTCTGCGTCAGTCAGACACACACACACTGGTAATGATAGAGGAATTAAAAGATATTAATTACCGAGAAATAATCAAGGAGCTTTGTCCCGAGCTCAAGAGTCTTACACCGGGTCAGCCGCTTTATTCCAAGAATCTCCCATTCCTGCGCAATGTAGTAACAGTGGGCTTTTCCATGGACGGCTGTCTTACCTGGGAACAAATGCTGGAGCGCAGTAAGCTTATTCCTCACGAAGAAGTACGCCGCCGCGCCTCTCTTGTCAAGCCCGATGACGTGTGCAATATGCAGTATACCTCAGGAACAACAGGCTTTCCCAAGGGTGTTATGCTTACCCACAGAAACATTGTCAACAACGGCAAAACAATTGGAGACAGAATGGATCTTTCAACTGCTGACCGCATGATGGTACAGGTACCCATGTTCCACTGCTTCGGAATGGTGCTTTCCATGACCTCCACCATGACTCACGGCGGAACGCTGTGCCCTATGCCGTATTTCTCACCAAAATCCTCACTGGCATGTGTAAATGATGAACACATCACCTGCTTCAACGGTGTCCCTACCATGTTTATCGCAATGTTCAATCACGCAGATTTTGCAAAAACTGACTTTTCGTATATGCGCACCGGCATTATGGCAGGTGCAAACTGCCCTGCCGACCTTATGCGCCGTGCCGCAGCCGAAATGAACATGAGAGAAATCATCTCGGTTTACGGACAGACCGAAGCTTCCCCCGGATGCACCATGGGCGAAGTGAATGAGGATATCGACCACCGTGTCGAAACAGTGGGAAGTCCTTTCCCGGGTGTAGAATGCAAAGTTATTGACCCGGAAACGGGCGAAGAGCTTCCGGACGGCGAAAGCGGTGAATTTGTGGCGCGCGGCTTCAACATTATGAAAGGCTACTACAAAATGCCGGAAGCCACCGCACAGACCATTGATGCAGACGGATGGCTCCATTCCGGAGATATATGCTGCCGCACTCCAGACGGATACTACAAGGTTACAGGCCGTCTTAAAGATATGATAATCCGCGGAGGTGAAAACCTGTACCCCCGCGAAATAGAAGAATTTTATCTCACAAATCCCAAGGTTCGCGACGTTCAGGTAGTAGGTGTTCCGGACAAAACCTACGGCGAAGAATGCTGTGCATGGATAATTCTTCACAATGGCGAAACAGCTGACGAGGCTGAAATGAAAGACTTCGGTAACGCATCCATAGCAAAGCACAAAGTGCCCAGATACTTCCTGTTCGTGAAGGAATTCCCCATGAATGCCGCAGGAAAAATACTCAAATACAAAATGCGTGAAGAATCGGTTGAAATACTGGGAATAAAAAAATAACGAACCGTTTTGAAACGTCCGTTAAATTTCCAAATCCGCATTGAAACCCGTGGACGATTGTCCACGGGTTTCTTCACTTATCGCGACGTTGAGCACTCAGCATCACATAAAACTCTTTCTGTATTTTGCGGGAGTCACACCTTTAACCTGCTTGAAGGTTTTGATAAAATAGCTAAGATCGTTAAATCCGCATGAAAATGCCACTTCCGTTACGCTCATGTCGGAATTTATAAGCTTTTTTATTGCCATTTCAATGCGATAGAAGTTAAGATACTCGATAGGGGTCTTGGTTGTCATTGCTTTGAAAAAATGGCAGAAATACTTAGGAGACATTTCAGCCGACTCAGCCATTTCATTCAAAGTTATCTGCGCATCATAATTACCGCGTATAAAGGCAAGCACCATTCTCAGCTTATTTACGTTTTTGCCAAGTGTGACAGGCATGATTTCGGTGGGGTGATACAGATTCTCCTCCACTATTGCGGCAAACAAATTGTTCAATGCACCCATTACCTTGAATTTGTATGATGGATTAGTGCATTTCATGGCGCTGAAAACATCTCTCATGGCTCGGGAATACTGTGAATCCCTATTCGCATAAAACTCCTCCACCACATACTCATGGTTTTTAAGAGCCTGTGCGAGAGAAAAACTGCCCATAAGATACTCGGGAAGCAAATCCGTGCTGAAAACTATGCATTCATACACACAATCATCGGGTGAAAAATAATGCACTGTTTCGGAATTAATGAATAATATATCCCCTCTTTGTGCACAGTATGTATTGTTATTAAGTCTTACGGTAAGCTTGCCCGAAAGAATGTGCAGAAACTCCACTTCTCCGTGCCAATGGGAATAAGATTCGCCGTATCTTACATGTTGTTTATCCACATGATAAAGCTCTATTGGGAAGTCACTTGTGCCCCTTTGAAGCACTTCATTATATATCATAATTCACCAACTCTGAAAATATTTACATTTTATATTATTATAGCACAAGTATTATACTTATTTCAAGTATATAATTATCATGTAATATAGTGTTTTAAAAATATTTACAAATCAGGAGGAAATAATATGTCTAACAACAGATATGTAGGTGGCTATCCCGTTATAGGAATACGCCCCGTAATTGATGCAAGACGCGGCCCATTAAAGCTGCGTGAAAGCCTCGAGGCTCAGACCATGGAGCTTGCCATGGCGGCAAAAAAATTATTCGAGGAAAACCTCAACTACTCCAACGGCGATCCCGTTAAGGTAGTTATTGCAAATCACAGCATCGGAAGAGTTCCCGAAGCAGCGGCTTGTGCCGAGCAGTTTAAAAAAGAAGGCGTTGATATCACGTTGTCTGTGACTCCCTGCTGGTGCTACGGCTCTGAAACAATGGACATGGACCCTAACACCATTAAAGGTGTATGGGGATTTAACGGCACCGAAAGACCCGGTGCAGTTTACCTTGCAGCAGTGCTTGCCTCACACGCACAAAAAGGGCTGCCGGCCTTTGGCATTTACGGCCATGAGGTTCAGGACAGAGACCAGGTAAGCACCATTCCCGAAGATGTAAAGGAAAAGCTTCTTCGCTTTGGACGTGCGGCTGTTGCAGTTGCTACCATGAGAGGCAAGTCTTATCTTCAGATCGGTTCTCAGTGCATGGGTATCGGCGGCTCTATCATGGATCAGGATTTTGTTGAATCCTATCTTGGAATGAGAGTTGAATCCGTTGACGAGGTTGAAGTTCTCCGCCGTATGGAGGAAGGCATCTACAACGAAGAAGAATACCGTAAGGCTCTCAAATGGACCAAGGAGCACTGCAAAATGGGTCGCGATGACAACCCCGATTCCGTACGCTTTTCTGACGAAGAAAAGGAAAAGCAGTGGGAATTCACCGTTAAAATGTACTGCATTATAAAAGACCTTATGACAGGCAACAACGACCTTCCCGAAAGATTCGGTGAGGAAATGCTGGGTCACAATGCCATCGCGGGCGGATTCCAGGGTCAGAGACAGTGGACAGACCACTGGCCCAACTGCGACTATCCTGAGGCTCTTCTCAGCTCCACCTTTGACCACAACGGCGCACGCGAGCCCTACACTCTGGCTACTGAAAACGACGTTCTCAACGGTCTGGGCATGCTGTTCATGAGATTGCTCACTCACCGCGCTCAGATTTTCGCAGACGTTCGTACCTACTGGTCTCCCGAGGCTACAAAGCGTGTTACCGGCTACGATCTGGAGGGCAAAGCGAAGGAAAACGGCGGTATCATCCATCTTCTCAACTCCGGTGCGGCTTGTCTTGATGCCTGTGGCGAATGCAAGGACGAAAACGGCAACGCCATCATGAAGAAGTGGTGGGAAGTTACCGAGGAAGATATAAAGAAAATGACCGACGCAACCGTATGGTGCGAGGCAGGCTTCGACAACTTCCGCGGCGGCGGATTCTCCAGCCACTTTACAACCCGTGCCGAAATGCCCGCAACCATGATAAGACTCAATCTTGTCAAGGGTCTGGGTCCCGTTCTTCAGATTGCTGAGGGCTGGACAGTTCATCTTCCCGACGAGGTTTCCGACACTCTTATGGAAAGAACAAATCCCACCTGGCCCTGCACATGGTTTACCCCCAGATGCACAGGCGAGGGTGCTTTCAAGAGTGCATATGACGTGATGAACAACTGGGGTGCAAACCACGGCGCTATCAGCTACGGTCACATCGGTGCTGACCTTATCACCATGTGTTCCATGCTGAGAATTCCCGTTTGCATGCACAATGTACCCGAGGATCAGATTTTCAGACCTGCGGCATGGAATGCCTTCGGTATGGACAAAGAGGGACAGGATTACAGAGCCTGCGCAGCTTACGGTCCTCTTTACAAATAATCCGATTAAAAATAAAAAATATCCAACCTTACGGTTGGATATTTTTTTGTTTTACTTTTTCAAATAGTCTTTCAGTTTGTCCACAAAGCTCTTCTTTTTGGCGTTATTGTTATTGCCCAGTGAGGACTCGAACTGTCGGAGTATTTCTTTTTGCTTGTCGCTGAGGTTTTTGGGTATTTCGACCTCTATTTGAATTATCTGGTCGCCTCGACGGGTGGAATTTATGTTCTGGATACCACGGTTTTTCAATGTAAACTGCTTACCGTTCTGCGTGCCCTCGGGAATTGTGTACTTTATGTTGCCATCCAGTGTGGGAACATCTATTTCTGCGCCAAGCGCCGCTTCAACCATGGTTATGGGCACTTCGCAAAATACTGTGTAACCGTCGCGCTCAAACACAGGATGCGGTCTTATCTGCACCTCAACTATAAGGTCACCGCTGGGGCCGCCGTTACGTCCTGCATTACCCTGGCCTCTTGCAGAAACGCGCTGTCCGTCATCGATACCTGCCGGAAAATTGATTTCCAGCTTTTTGCTTTTCTTTTCCAGGCCTGCGCCATTGCATTTTTTACATGGAGTTTTTATTATTTTACCGGTTCCGCGGCAATTATCACACGTCTTTGTAGTCTGGAACATACCGAAAGCGGTACTCTGACGTACATTCATCTGACCCGTTCCGCGGCACTTAGGACAAGTTTCCGCAACAGTACCTGCCGCCGCACCGCTTCCGTTACACTCGGAGCACTGCTCAATACGGCTGTAAGAAATCTCCTTTGTACAGCCGAAAGCCGCTTCCTCGAAGGTAAGCATCATGCGATAACCTATATCATCGCCTCTGACGGGGCCGTTACGACTGCGTCCGCCGCCACCGAAAATTCCGCCGAACAGATCGCCGAAATCCATATCAAAGCCACCGAATCCTCCTCCGAAGCCGCCGAAGCCGCCACCTGCGCCTGCACCGTACTGAGGATCGACACCTGCGTGACCATACTGGTCATAAAGCTTTTTCTTTTCGGGATTGGAAAGTATCTCGTAAGCCTCGTTTATTTCCTTGAACTTGTCCTCTGCTTCCTTATCCCCGGGGTTTCTGTCGGGGTGGTATTTCATGGCAAGCTTTCGGAAAGCTTTTTTTATCTCATCGTCACTTGAGGTTTTGGGCAAGCCCAAAACCTCATAAAAATCTCTTTTTTCAGCCATTTAGTGAAAAAACCTTTCGATTAATTATCGGATTTATCAGTAAAATCGGCATTGTAGGAGCCATCGGAGTTCTGCTGTGCACCGCCTGCATTGGGGTCAAAACCGCCCTGCGCATTGGGGTCACCCTGGTAAAGCTTTGCTGAAATTGCGTAAACCGCCTGTGTGAGTGCCTCGGTATCCGCCTTAATGGCTTCAATGTCCTCGCCCTTTACAGTTTCGCGGAGTTTATCGATTGCCGCCTTTACGGGAGCCTTGTCCTCGTCAGTCAGCTTGTCGCCTGCATCAGTCATCGCCTTTTCAGCCTGGAACATAAGAGTTTCAGCCTGGTTTCTGGTCTCGATGTTTTCCTTTGCCTTCTTATCCTCTTCAGCGTGAAGCTCTGCATCCTTTATGGCTTTTTCGATGTCTTCCTGAGACATGTTGGTGGAAGCGGTAATGGAGATGTGCTGTTCCTTACCTGTGCCCTTGTCGCAAGCGGTAACGTTTACAATACCGTTGGCGTCAATATCAAAGGTAACCTCAATCTGAGGAATTCCGCGGGGTGCAGGTGCAATGCCGTCAAGATTAAATCTGCCCAGAGTCTTATTATCACGCGCCATTTCACGTTCGCCCTGAAGTACATGGATTTCAACAGAGGTCTGGTTGTCGGCAGCAGTGGAGTAAATCTGGCTCTTTTTAACGGGAATGGTGGTGTTTCTTTCGATAAGCTTATTGAAGATACCGCCAAGAGTTTCGATACCCAAAGACAGAGGTGTGACGTCCAGAAGCAGAAGATCTTTTACATCGCCGCCCAATACACCTGCCTGAATAGCTGCGCCCATTGCAACACATTCGTCGGGGTTGATGCCCTTGAAGGGCTCTTTACCGATGAAGTTCTTAACCGCATCCTGTACAGCAGGAATACGGCTGGAGCCGCCTACGAGAAGGACCTTATCTATCTGAGAGGGCTGAAGACCTGCGTCGCTGAGAGCCTGACGGGTGGGACCCATTGTGTTTTCAACAAGGTCCGCGGTAAGCTCATTGAACTTTGCTCTGGTAAGAGTTGCATCGAAGTGCTTGGGGCCGGTAGCATCTGCTGTGATAAAGGGAAGATTGATGTTGGTAGACATTACGCCGCTAAGCTCAATTTTTGCTTTTTCAGCAGCTTCCTTGAGTCTCTGAAGGGACGAACGGTCATTTCTAAGGTCGATACCGTTATCTCTCTTGAACTCGTCTGCCATCCAGTTAATAATACGTTCGTCAAAGTCATCGCCGCCCAGACGGTTGTTACCCGCGGTTGCGAGAACCTCAAATACACCGTCGGAGATTTCCAAAATAGAAACGTCGAAGGTGCCGCCGCCAAGGTCGAATACAAGAACCTTCTGTTCATTTTCCTTGTCAACGCCGTAGGAAAGAGCCGCCGCGGTAGGCTCGTTGATTATACGAAGAACCTCAAGACCTGCAATTTTACCTGCATCCTTAGTTGCCTGGCGCTGTGCGTCGGTGAAGTATGCGGGAACTGTGATTACCGCCTGGCTTACGGTAGTGCCGAGGAATGCCTCTGCATCCGCCTTAAGCTTCTGCAGAATCATTGCGGAAATTTCCTGGGGAGTATAGCTCTTATCGTCGATATTTACCTTTTTGTCGGTACCCATATCACGCTTGATGGAGCTGATGGTTCTGTCGGGATTGGTAATAGCCTGTCTTTTTGCTATCTGACCTACCATTCTTTCGCCTGCCTTGGAGAAAGCAACAACGGAAGGAGTGGTACGTGCTCCTTCGGGATTGGTTATAACAGTGGGCTCACCGCCCTCGAATACTGCTACGCAGGAGTTGGTTGTACCTAAGTCGATACCTATGATTTTTGCCATATCTGTTACCTCTTTCTTTATGATGGATTATTTTTTACGTTGATTAGTTGACTACCTTTACCATTGCATGGCGAAGCACCTTATCGCCGATTGTGTAGCCCTTCTGGAACACCTCAATAACGGTGTTCTGCGGTGCATCCTCGTTGTCCTCATGCATTACCGCGTTGTGAAGCTCGGGGTTGAATTCGCAGTCCAGCGCAGGTATTTCCTTAATATCCAGCTTTTCAAGATATTCGTTGAACTGCTTTATAATCATTTTAAGACCTTCAAGAACCTTTTCGGGCTCATTATAAAGCTCGGCACGCTCCAGATTGTCTATAACCGGAAGCAATTTTTCTATAACATCGGTTTTTGCCGCGGAATATATGTCTGCCTTTTCCTTGACAGTGCGCTTTTTATAGTTATCAAACTCCGCCACAAGACGCACGTACTTATCGTACATTCCCGCGTAATCCTCTTTCAGCTTTGCCACCTCGGGAGAATCAATTTCGGCAGTTTCCTCGGTTGCTTCTTCTGTTTCGACAGTCTCGGTGGTGTCGGTTTCCTTTTCGGTCTCTTCTGTCATATTGATTTCTTTATTCGCCGCCATTATTATTTCCTTTCTTTTGGAATTTCATATCTTCATCGGGCTCATTGTGAGCGCCTGTAAGATTTTTTGTAAAATATTCAAGCTGTGCCATAACCTTGGAATAATCCATGCGCCTGGGACCTATAAGTCCCACAGCACCTACCATACCGCCGTCAATGTCAAAGGTGTGGAATACGATGCTGGCGTCATTCATAGAACCCGGCAGGCTGTCATCACCGATGTAAACGTTGATGCCGTCCTTAGCCTGGGCAAGCATGCTTATAAGCTGACGTTTTTCCTCCAGTGCAGACAGTATGCTTCGTGCTTTTATCACATCCGCAAATTCCGGATACCTCAAAAGGTTTGACACACCATCCAAACGCACATCAAAGCGGTCGATTTCGCTTATAACCTCGTATACTGCGCGTACAATGGGTGAAAACACCTGACGGTAAGCACCAAGCTGATTTTCTATATGCATTATCAGCGGAATGTTGATGTTTTCCAGTCTCACGTCCGCAAGACTTTCGTTAAGCACTCTTACAATGAGTGCCAGTGTTGCGGTGTCAATCTCCACATCTGTCTTTATCTGACGGCTTTTTGTGAGATTGGTGGAGGTTATCATGACAATCAGTATATTGTAGCTGTCGATGAGTATTCCCTCAAAACGCTTTACCGTTCCCCTTTTGGGCTTTGAAGTGATTGAAACCGCTGCATAGTTGGTGGTATCACTGAAAAACCTTGTTGCGTCCTCAATTATATTATTCATTTCCGAAAGCTTGGAGCCCAGAAGTTCATCAATAACCTGAATTTCTTCCATGGTGAGGCGATACCGGTTCATAAGGCTGTCAACGTACATTCTGTAACCGGAGCTGGATGGAATTCTGCCCGCCGAAGTATGCGGCTGTTCGAGATAGCCCATATGCTCCAGCTCACTCATGTCATTTCTGACAGTGGCGGAAGAAACCGGAATTCCAAGATGTTCGGTAATATACTTTGAGCCAACAGGCTCGCCCGAGGAAATATATGTGTCAATAATGGATTTTAAAATCATTTTTTTGCGTTCGTTTATATCCATTAATCTTCACTTCCTTTCCCGAATTAGCACTTGAGGGTGCCGAGTGCTAACACTATATAATTTACCATTATTTTGTGGATTATCAACAGTGTTATTGTAAATATATTGTTAATAACGCAAAAACCATCATTGATACCAAAACTCACCGACACATAATTTACAGAAAATACATGATTTCAAGCCTTTTATCTGATATAATTTACGCAGTAAAATAATAAGTGAGGAAACCACTATGGACATTTTCAAAAA
The DNA here is from genome assembly GCA_015065085.1 of Oscillospiraceae bacterium. Classification (NCBI taxonomy): domain Bacteria; kingdom Bacillati; phylum Bacillota; class Clostridia; order Eubacteriales; family Oscillospiraceae; species Oscillospiraceae bacterium. The sequence continues at coordinate 197,630 of SVQW01000002.1, forward strand.
ACCGTACTTTCCATCAGATAAAACCGTAAGATTCCCCTACACCCGCGAACAGCTCTCTCAGCGTCCCATATTTCCCACTCTGGTAATGGACGGTGGCGGACACTTTTTTCTCAAGCAGACCTTCGGTGTTTCAAACGGCGATGAGATATTGCAAAAAACTCTTGACGGAAGTATTTTTGAGTTTTACAAAACCGACGGTGTTTTCGATTGGAAAGCCATTCTTAAACGATTCCGCGAAACGGATTTTCTGCACGAATGGGAAGCGCACATCTGGCTGTGCAGGATGTACATTCTTCTTCCCCTGGCGCAAAAATACATGATTACGGGCGACAAAAGGTATTCCGATGCCTGGTATAAAATATTCAGCCATTTCAAGGCTGAAAATCCCCATTACCGCTTCGACCCGAATGTGCACCGCTTCAACACAAACATGATATGGAGCGACATGCAGATGGTATGGCGCAACATAAACCTCATATTCAGCGTGTACATGATGGGCGAAAAGGACGATTGCTTCACCCGTGAACAGTGGTGCGAAATACACGATTTTATAAAGCTTCACGCAGAATTGATATTCGATGAAGCAATGTATCATGTAAAAGAGAAGGATCCGGGCAATCACAATCTGCAGATCGGATTATGCATGATAATGGTGGGAGTATTGTATCCCGAGTGGAAAAATTCAAGTGTTTGCATAGAAACCGGAAAACAAGTAGTAAAGGACAATATGACCCTTTCGGTATATCCTGACGGGCTTAATCACGAAGATGCCATCAGCTATTTTCCGTTCATCGCACGTCTGTATCTGGAGAGCCATCTGTTGCTTTTCAAAAACGGCTATGACGGAATAGAAGGTATAGAAGAAAGTCTTTCAAAGCAGTACGAATTTTTATTCCAGTTTTCACAGCCCGACGGCACAACTCCACAGTTCGGTGATTCTTACCGTTTTAACGTAATAAACGATATCGAATTTGTAAAACAGCTTTTCCCCTTGAAAATATCCGATAAAAAAGCGTCGGTACTGTTCCCGGACGGTCACATGGCGGTACTGAGAAACGAGCATTTCGAGCTGTTTATCGATGCTATGGACATACGCACCTGGCACCAGCATATCGGACGCATGAATTTTGTGCTGTTCCACGACGGTATGCCGGTTGTATGCGACAGCGGATGCACAAACTATGACCGCTCGGACCTGCGCGATTATCTCAACTCCGCACAGGCGCACAACACACTTTCCCTCGACAGCGGTGAAGAGCCCATGGAAAAAATAGAAGCATTGAGCTTTTCAGGCGAAGGTGACGTTCAGCACATAACCCTGCGTTCAACCACAGACAGATACACTCACACACGCACATTCACGATGTATTCCGACCGTTTTGAAATTGAAGACACCGCACAGCTCAAAGGCGGTGCCACTATGACAAACAACCTGCATCTGCATCCGTACGTGCTGGGCTATACCACTCCCGAAGCGAAAAATCAGCCTATAACCCAAGGCAACACTCTTTATACCCACCGCATCGGAAACCGTCTGATGCGTCTGAGCACCACCGACAGCTTCACGAGAGAAATGGTTCCCTGCGTAAACGAAAAATCCCTGCATGACTACTGTGTGGCTCTGCGTATCCCCGTAAAAAACGAAAAAACACATAAAATTGTAATAAGCTTTGAGTAAAAGCACGAAAACGTTGACAAAACAAAGGCTTTCGAAAAGCCAGGGATATTTTGCCGATTAAAGCCCGTCGGCGTACAAAGGTACGATAGGGCTTGAAGCGGCAAAAAGCGACAAGCAGCAGGTGATATTCGATGTATCACCTGCTGTTAAATTATTTTTTGCTTTATTTGAGTTTTTTGAAATATAATTTATTTCCGTCGCGGTATCACGGCTTTCTCGACAGTCGGACAAAACAAAGGCTGATGCATAAGCATCAGCCTTTGTTTTGTATCATTATACGAAATCTAGACTATAAGGTGATTAAACCTTAAATAAATCGATTAATTGTTGTTCCATTCTCCGCCCATGGCGTTTTCAACCTGAGCTACGGAACGTACAACAGGTGCAAAGTAGTAGTATGTGCCGTTATAGCAGATGTAGGAACGAGCCACCAGCTCCTGTGGCTTGTCGCCCTCGGGAATATCCCATACAACGGCAGTGTAGGTAGCAGAGGTTTCAGTGCTGGTGTAAATATTCTCAGCTCTTACATCTGCAAAGCTTTCTGCGGGAACATTTGCATGTGTGAAGTTGCTGGGAGTAACATCATCAGCAAGCTCGGATACAGGAATTATGATAGTACCTGCATAGAATATATCGCCTGCATTCTCGGTATACTGAATCTGCTCAAGAGCAATACCGTCGGTGAAGTTAACAGATGTACCGAATCTGAGACCCTGGGGCTCGGTAGTTCTTATCTGTGCACCCAGCATGTCACCGTCGATTTCAACGGGAGCGGCATCCTGCTTGAGCTTAACGGAAATACTGTCGATGTAGAAGTAGCAGTTGCTGTTGCTTCTTACAGTGAGTGTAAGACCCTTGAAGTAGCCGTTCGCATCTTTAAGCTCGGTAAATGAGTGAGAAAGCGAAGCGAGGAACTCTTCGGTAAGCTCAATGTCTACCCACTGGTTCATCTTGTCCAACTTCTGTAAGTCAAATGCATTCAAGTTGCCATAGTTTAACCAACTGGTGACATTATATTGACTGAATCTTACCTGAGGGTATTCGGTAGAACTGTTGGCACCATTGGGATTCTCTGCGGGTGCCCACATACGAATGGTAACGGATTCAATGTCTTTTGCGGGAATCTGGGAACGCAGGAAGTCAAGGTTTATAGTTGCACCGGAAGAACCTGTGCTTGAGATCTTAAGAACAGTGCCGTTGTAAGAGGTGTTTTTAAGCTCGTCGGGGATATTTGCGGAAGTATATTTTACTGCTGTTCCGCCGTAATGAGGCTTATTGCCCGATAATGTATTTATAACATCGCAGGGGAATTCGTCGGTTTCCAGCAACTCAACCTTAACGCTGTCAATCAAGAAGTAACGAGTAGTAGCGCTACTGTTGAAAACACTCAGGTCCAGACCGGTGAGATAACCGTTTTCATCGGCAAGGTTTATGAACTTGTAATTGGTAGATAACATATCATTGGTTATTCTGAAATCAAACCACTGATCAAGCTCGGTTTCTGTATTAAGAGTGTAGAACTTTGTGGTGCTGTTATACATTATACGGGTTGTAGTGCCGGTTGCGGTAAGTCTTATCTGTGAAGAAGGAGAAGGAATATACATTCTCAACACTATCGAATCTACGCGGTTTGCGGGTATCTGCATTCCGCTGAAATCAATGGTAGCCGTTGTACCGGTATCTGCTGTTCCCTTGAACTGCCATACATAGTCCTCAAATCCGCTTACGCTGGAGGGGGGATTATCCTTGTATATTGCCATAGAGGGCTTGTAGGGGGGATTGTCCTGAACCTCTGTCTGAGGTGCGAGCTTAGGCATTTTGGTGTAATCCAAAGTTGATTCGTCAACGCCTCTTGTGTACTTAACACTAATGGTATCGATATAGTAGGGGTCAGAGGTGTCATTACGACGGCTTATAAGGTTGAAGCGGTCGAGATAGCCATCTCCATTTATATCGAGTGAATTCATGTTCATATCGGTTGATTTGACTTTTACATCGCACCAGCCCTTTGTCCAGGTATCGGGGAACATGTCAAAGCCGCTCTGACCTGTACTAACACCCCACAGCCATTCGCCCTTTGTAGTACGTGCAATTCTGAGGTTGGGTCCCCAATCGGTGGAAGCATCCTCAGGTGCATAAACGCGGAAGATAAAGTACTCAATTTCGGAGATTTTGATTTGTTCGTCGAATTCTATCATTGCACCGACAGAACCAAGACCGGTAGAACTGGGAGCAACCTTCCAAACGCTTTTGCTGAAGCCTTCGGGGAGTCCTTCTGTTATTGCCTTATTAAGACCAAGCTTGGTAATTGTACCGCCAACGTAGAAGTTGTCATCGGTATCATTCTCACCCTTGGTGCCGTCAACGGTAAAGTTAACATTTGTGTCATACTGTTCGGGATAAAGCTCGACAACAACCGAGTCAAAGTATACTGCGCCAGTCTTGTTATTTGTTCTTGTACCTACCTCAAAACGGCCGAGATACTCATTGGTAGAAAGCATCGCGAAGCTGTCAGAAGCCGCTTCAAAGGTTGAAGAGTCGAGGGTGAATTCAACCCACTGGTCATAACTGGTGGAAGGATAATTCTGCATGGTAACCCATTGATCCACATCAGTAGCGTCGTTGATACGGAACTGTGAGGAACCGGCAGCAGTCTCAGAATAAATTCTGAATGTGATGGATTTTACCTGTTCAATCAGAATCTTTGCTGCGGACATATCGATAACGGGGGAAGCGCCGGAACCGTTAGGTGTAGCCTTCCATACGTCGCCTGTAAAGCCCTCGGGTACACCTGCGGCTTTTGCCTCTTGTTCAGTGTAATGAGTCAGGCTTGCACATCCCAGTCTGTACTCGTACGGGTTACCTTTCGAGGTACTTTTTTCAAAGGTTACACTGCTTGTTACATCTACTGTTGTTGTTTCCAGATCGGCTATGCTCAATGCCATAGCGCCGGAAACAGTCAAGAGCATAAGCATTGCAACCATTGCAAGTATTACAAGGTTTCTTTTCATGATATGTACTCCTTAAAATAATTTTTGTGCGAAGCAAAAAGCCGTTTGGAGACACATAAGACATAATAAAGTGATATTGTGTACAGTAGTACTGTACACAAGTAAAGGGTACCCTTTACTTCGCAAAATTTATACATTTTCGATTATAGTACAATTTTTACATTTTGTCAATAGATTTTGCGAAAAAATCTATATTTTTCACAAACATTTTAACGATGCTTCAGCTTTGTTGTGCTCAGCGTGGTAATATGAAGAAAAACGCTTTGCGTTTTTCAACCCCAACTGAGAATTGCAAATTAAAAAAATGCGTCCGGCGATGTTTCTATCGCCGGACGCATTTCATGTCAGTAAAACAATAAAATAAATATTAATACTCAACCTTCATGCCTATGCTTGCCGCCAGGCTGTCAAGGCTTGCATTGTATTCATCCAGAAGCGCAAGACCTGCATTGAGCTTTTCGTTACCCTGATTAAGAGCCGCCTCGTCTGCATTCTCAAATCCTGCAAGAATATCGTTGAAAGCGTCCTTGTAGCTGTGCATAACACCTATGAACTGCTCTCTTACAGCTTTTACCTCATCGGTCTCAAGGCTGATTGCGGAAACAATGCTTATGTTTTCTTCACATTTTGGAATGATGATTTCCTTAAGGCTTGTGATGAACTGTTCGTCGGCTTCGTAGCTTTCCCAGTTGCCCATCTCAGCGGTAAGTGCGTCATAGTTTGCGTTTGCCTGAACCATTTTAACATTGATAAAATCGGTGAATTCGTCTTCAACGGGGTTAGCACAGGCAGTAAGTGCAAAAATTCCGATAACCAGTATGAGTGCAAATGTAAGTATTTTTTTCATTGTTGTAATCTCCTTGGTAAAGTAATATATTCAAGTGAAAAACACTTCATAAATTATAGGCTTAACGGTTTATGAATTCTATTGCCAGCTCACAGGGCTCCAGCGTTTTTTCTACGGATTTACCGTGTGCACTGATTGTTAAGGTGACGGGGTTGGTAAAATCGGTATTAAGCAGACATATCATATCCTTATCTTCGCCGCGGTAAACCGAAAATTTAAGCTTATCTCCCGCATTCACCTTTACATCACAATTTCTGTGGGATGCCGTAACAAGCTCGCGGACGATGGTGCGGTAAACGGGATATACACCGTTCTGACCCGGATAATCACGGCTGAGAAGCACGGTAACAACGCCATCTCCGTATTTATTCTCCAGTACTGCGGGATGAATTTCTCCGCCGTCGGACAAATAGAAGCTGTCGTGCCATATTGCGGTAGTTTGAGCGGTTGAAATATCCGTTTCCACAGCATTCAGCCGTCCGCCTGCCATAATGGGGTCGCCGTCTCCGTTGGACATTACGGGGAATACAACTCCGTCGCGCAAGCTTTCCTTTACAAACTTAACGCCCAGATTCACGGGATAGGTTTCTTTAATATCAAAGCCTGTAAAATCGGACATTTTTCCGTTGTTTATGGGAAGATACTTTCCGTCACGCTTGGTATTGGTGTTAAAATGCGCCGCCGTGATGAACAGATGTCCTCCGCCCGATACGAATTTTTTGAGATTAGCCCATATTTCGTCTGTCATGGAGTTCCAGCCTACGAAAATAACGGTATCATATTTTGCCATTTTATCAGCAGGTGTATCGGCGGGAATAACATCGTAAAGACCATAGGCAGGTGCAAAGGAAAAGTCCTTTTCACCGTAGTTTTCTATATCCTGCCAGCTTCTCGCATGGTGCATATCCTCAAGTATGCGCCAGCTCCATTCCGCCTGTCCCCAGCTCCACTCGGGACGGTCATACTGCTCCCAAACGGAAGTACCCATATAACCGGTATATGCATCCAAATTTCCGTACACAAAAGCCACTTTTGCCTCGGGCTCAGGTGCAATACGGGTATTTTTGCGTATAAAGCTTTCATATTCCTCAAACTGCTTGCGGTATGCACGGCAAACAGGATGGTCGGATTCGAAATTGTAGCCGTAGCTCTGCACCTTTTCGTCTCCCGATTCAAGGCATATAATGTGAGAGCCCGAAAGATATGTATAGCCGTAAGCCACTTTCAGACGCTTTTCTTTCAGGGGATCGTCGTTGCGTATACCGCCGTACCATTCCTGTGCCACATATGTGCCCCACAACTCATGGCCGTATGCATGGGCACAGCCTCGGTTGAGCGAAACGAGAAATTCGGGATCGCCCGGCATCATTTCCAGAAGAATTATATCCCCGCCCGCATCGTAGGTATATTTAAGCATGGCGGTCGCTTCAACGGGAACAATATTCGGAACACCCATCTTTTTGTCAATATCGACATATTTTTTTATTTGCGACAGAAAATAATCACGGCAGTCCTTCATATCGTCCAGCACGGGCATCTTTGGTCCGTAACCTCTCGGACGTGCGCCGTAGATGGTTCCCACCTCGCCTATCTGGTCACCCATGAAATATTCACCCGCTATTTTCTTCACATTTGCGGTTATTTCGGGCGTAAGATGGCTTTCGGTACCATCGAGTGCATTCTGAATGGTATAAAGGTACATGAAGTACACCTTATGCTCCCTGCACCACTCTGCCCACTGATAAAAATACTCGGGCTCTACACGCTTTCTGCGTGTGCGGATAGTCAGAAAGCTGGTGTTCTGTACACCGCGTGCTTCAAATTCCTTTGTAAGCTCGGCAGGGATAAAGCTGTGCTCGCCCACATGTATTCCCGAAACAAGAAAATTCTCTTTCATATGCTTCTCCTTGTAAAAGGTTTATGCTTTTATTCTACCATAACAACGTGGAAAAATCAATAGAATCTTATGTTTTATTCAAAAATTTGTAAAAAAGTGTGTATTTGAAAATATCACCGGTCTTTTTTTCTGCGGATATTTACTTTTTGAGCGGTTTGTGATAGAATATATGTAATTATTATTATTTTGGAAGGAAAAATCAATGTCGGATTTCGTGCATCTGCATCTTCACACCGAATACAGTCTCCTTGACGGAGCTTGCCGTATAAACAAAATGTTCGAAAGAATAAATGAATACGGTCAGTCTGCCGTCGCCATAACCGACCACGGTGCCATGTTCGGCGCGGTGGAATTTTACCGTGCCGCAAAAGCGGCAGGCGTAAAGCCCATTATCGGATGCGAAGTATATATGGCAGAGCGCTCTATGCATGATAAGCAGTTTGAGCATGACAAAGAAAACTATCATCTGGTTCTTTTATGCAAAAACGAAACAGGCTATAAAAATCTGTGCAGGCTTGTTTCCGCCGCATATGTGGAAGGATTTTATTCAAAGCCACGTATAGACATGGAGCTTCTTAAAAACAACTGTGAAGGGCTTATCGCCCTTTCCGCCTGCCTTGCCGGCAGAATACCGCAGTATCTTCTGAACGGTATGTACGATGAAGCGTTAAAATATACCCTTGAAATGAAACGCATATTCGGCAGAGAGAATTTTTATCTTGAGCTGCAAAACCACGGCTACAAAGAGCAGATGCAGGTCAACACACTTCTTGCGAAGCTGGCAAAGGACGCGGATGCAGAGCTTGTTGCAACCAACGATGTGCATTATCTTGACAAGCAGGATGCCCAGAGCCAGGCGGTTCTGATGTGCATACAGACAAACTCTCTTATCACCGAGGGACGTCCCATAGGCTTTGAAACGGATGAATTCTATTTAAAGAGCACCGACGAAATGAAAGCTCTTTTCAGCTCATATGAAAATGCGATCGAAAACACCGTAAAAATTGCTGATATGTGCAATTTTGACTTTGATTTTTCACAAACATTTCTTCCTGCCTTTGAAATTCCCAAAGGCTTTACCTCCAGAAGCTATCTTGAAAAGCTGATATTTGAAGGGCTTGAAAGACGGGGGTTTTCAGATAATGAAAAGTACATCAGCCGTATAAATCACGAAATGGATATAGTTTCCCGAATGGGCTACTGCGAATATTTTCTCATTGTAAACGATTTTGTGTCCTTCGCAAAGGAAAGCGGTATATTTGTCGGCCCCGGAAGAGGCTCGGGTGCCGGAAGTCTGTGTGCATATTGTCTGGGTATAACCGATATAGACCCAATGCGATACGACCTGTTATTTGAGCGTTTTCTCAATCCGGAGCGTGTAAGCATGCCCGACTTTGATATAGATTTTTGTTATGAACGCCGTCACGAGGTCATAGAATATGTATCAAGAAAGTACGGTGCGGACCACGTAACCCAGATAGTCACCTTTTCAACCATGGCGGCACGCGCCGTTATACGCGATGTCGGCCGTGCACTTGGTATGCCCTATTCCGAGGTTGACCCCGTCGCCAAAAAAATCCCCCGCACTATCGGCATGAGTATTGATACGGCGCTTGAGGCAGTGCCGGAATTGCGTGAAATGTACCTGTCCTCACCCGATATCGCAAGGCTCATAAATATATCCAAAACCCTTGAGGGTATGCCGAGAAACCTTTCCATTCATGCGGCAGGAGTGGTTATAACCGACCGTCCCACGCAGGAATATGTTCCGCTGTGCACGGGAAATGACGATGTTATTATCACCCAGTACCCAATGAATACTTTGGCAGATTTGGGACTTCTTAAAATAGACTTTCTGGGTCTGCGCTATCTCACCATACTCAAGGACACCCAGAACATGATACGCCGCCGTGTGCCGGATTTTGATATACACAACATACCCGAAAATGACCCGAAAACCTTTGAAATGCTTTCAAAGGGTCACACGGTGGGTATATTTCAGCTTGAATCTGGCGGTATGCGTAATCTTATCATGTCCATGAAGCCACGGTGCCTTGAAGATATTATTGCCGCAATCTCTCTCTACCGACCCGGTCCCATGGATTCAATACCCAAATATCTGGAAAACCGCAAAAAAGATAAAATCACTTATACCACTCCCCTGCTGGAGGATATTCTTTCCGTTACCCACGGATGCATAGTATACCAGGAGCAGGTAATGCAGATATTCAGAAAGCTTGCGGGCTATTCATTCGGCAGAGCAGACATTGTACGTCGCGCCATGGCTAAAAAGAAGCTGGATGTAATGCAAAACGAGCGTCAGACATTTCTGTACGGAAAAGAGGGTGAATGTCCCGGTGCTCTTGCAAACGGTGTAACAAAAGAAGCGGCGGAAAGAATATTTGACGACATGGCAGAGTTTGCAAAATACGCATTCAGCAAATCTCATGCCGCACCGTACAGTCTTATCGCTTATCAGACGGCATATCTCAAATGCCATTATCCCCATGAATACATGGCGGCAATGCTGACCGCACAGCTGGAGCAAACTGAAAAAATGCCGCTTTACATCAACGAATGCCGCAGAATGGGAATACAGGTTTTGCCCCCCGATATAAACGAAAGCGACACGGTATTTACGGTACAGGACGGGAATATACGTTTCGGGCTTCTGGCAGTGAAAAATGTAGGGCTCAGTTTTCTGAGGGATATACTGACTCAGCGCGGAATACAGCCATTTGTTTCACTGGAGGATTTTATTATCCGCATGAGCCCATATTCCCCCAACAAACGCATGATAGAAAGTCTTATACGCTGCGGAGCATTTGACTGTTTTGGTTTCTTCCGCACACAGCTGATGGCAGTATACGACATGGCACTGGAAAGCATGGCTCAGATAAACCGCGCCAACGTAGCAGGACAGCTTGACCTTTTTTCGCAGCCCCAGAACAAGCAAAGCGGCGGCATGCTTTCAATAAAATATCCCGACCTCAAAGAATATATATACAGCGAAAAACTGCTTATGGAAAAAGAGGCTACCGGACTTTATCTGTCCGGCAACCCCTTGTATGAATACACAGATGAGGCTTCACGCAGAAGAACGGTGTGTATTTCCGATATTCACGACGCACTCGAAAACGGCAGAGGCGCCTACGGCGACGGAAGCGTTGTTACGCTTTTGGGAATAATAAGTGACAAAAAACAAAAAATACTTAAAAACAACACTCAGATGTTCTTTTTGACCTTAGAAGATCTCACCGGCTCTGCCGAAGTAATTGTTTTCCCGAAAACGGCTCAGACATATTCTCATAATATAGTCAAGGACAGTGTAGTTTTAATTACCGGCGAGGTTTCCCCAAAAGATGACGAGTTAAAAATACTGGCGCGCACGATAATTCCCGCCGAGAAAAACAAAAACGGCTACGATGAAAATGCAGTGCTGTCTGTGCAAAACCAAGCTTCTCAAAAGAAATACGGTAATAAAAAGCTGTTTTTACGAATCCCATCACGGGACAGCAGTGAATTCAGACGTACCAAAGCCTTGCTTGAAATATTTGACGGACAGTGTGAGACGGTATTTTACTGTGCCGACACACAAAGCGCTTTCCAGATAAAGGAGCTTTTGTGCTATCCGTCCGACTTTGTTATTTCACAATTAAAGGAACTTCTTGGAGAAAAGAACGTCATATTGAAATAAGCTTCAGTGTTGTGGCAGTATGTTTCTTCTGTTGCGCAAACCATAATCAGGCATGCCTTCACGGAAGGAATCATAGAAATGATAATCATACGCAACAATGCGTTTTTCCTCTCTTTCAGCCCCCTTCACCGCCGCCAGAGCGAACATTATGCTTAAAAAGACGGCGAGAATGATTATAAACCATTTAGACCTCAAAACATTTAACAATTTTTTCATAAATGACATATACCTCATTTTTAAGTTTGTGATAGTATTATTTTGTATATTTTGAAAAATCATATTCAATATGAAGAATAATTGTCATTTATAATTACACGAAAGGTGTCTATGATGAAAACGAAAAAACAAAATCGGCACAGCACCTTATTCATCCTCAAAACGGTGTGGAAATATCTTTCAAAGATAATCACAGTTTCTCTGAGCGTGTTTTTTACACTGTTTATAATTGCCGTAATAACGGGTGTCATAATGGCATCGGCGCTTGCCATATATGTAAAGAATTACATTGACCCCACATTTGATATTCCCGACCTTCAAAGCAATATAGACCTCTCCACCACACTGTATTATAACGACCGCTCTGACCCAAGCGGTATACCAAGCTGGGTGGAGATGGAGGATGAACAGCTTCATGCTTCCGAAAACCGCACATGGGTATCCTACGACAAAATACCCGAAAATCTTATAAATGCCTTTATCGCCATTGAAGACAAGCGCTTCAGAACACACAACGGCATTGATTACCGCCGTACAATCGGTGCGTTTCTCGAGTTGGCAAAGGGAAATACCTCCTACGGTGGTTCAACCATAACTCAACAGCTTATAAAAAACAACACCGGTCAGGACCAAACCACCATACAGCGCAAAATTCAGGAAATAATGCAGGCTCTTGACCTTGAAAAACGCCGTTCCAAAGAAGAAATAATGGAAATGTACCTCAACACCATCTACCTCTCACAAGGTCAGTACGGTGTACAGGCGGCGGCTGATGAATATTTCGGCAAGGATGTCATTGACCTGACCCTTGTTGAATGTGCCGCCATTGCCTCCATAACCCAATATCCCACCAAGTGGGATCCACGACAGAACCCGGACAACAACAAGGAACGCCGCAGCGTAGTCCTTGACCAGATGCTTGACCAGGATCTCATAACGCAGGAAGAATATGACGAGGCCTACAATGCCGAGCTTGTACTGGTAAAGAAAGAAGAACACAAGAGAAACGAAAAGATACGCTCTTATTTCATAGATCAGACCATAACCGATGTGATAAACGACCTGATGAGCGAAAAGGGCTACTCCGAGGAAATGGCAAAGCATCTTGTTTATGCCGGAGGTCTCAAAATTTACACCACTGTTGACCCGAATGTACAGAGTATTCTTGAAGAAGTATACGAAGAGGAAAACGAACAGTTCTTCCAGCTCAACGGCAACGGAATGGAGCCTCAGAGCGCCATGGTTATCATGGATCACACCAACGGCGATATCGTGGCAATGGTAGGCGGACGCGGAGAAAAAGATCTTAATCTGGGTCTCAATCGTGCAACCCAGAGTAAGCGTCAGCCGGGTTCGGCAATGAAGCCGATTGCGGTTTATGCCCCGGCAATCGACCTCGGGCTTCTCACCTATGGTTCCTGCATAGACGACACTCCTCCTCTTTACGTAAACAATTCTCCCTGGCCCAAAAACGCCAATAACACTTACAGCGGACATGTTTCGCTGGCCCGTGCCATTGCATACTCCTACAACACAACCGCCATACGTTCCTATTTACAGCTTGGCGATGAATACGTTTTCAACAATCTGCGTGACAAATTCCACATAACCACGCTGGTGGATGAGATAACACTGGACAGCGGCAAGGTTCTCACTGACCATACTCCGTCACTGGCTCTGGGCGGTCTTACCTATGGTGTCACTGTTCGCGAAATGGCAGGTGCATATTCTGTTTTTGCCAACCGAGGCATTTACTCAAAACCCCGAACCTATATAAAAGTACTGGACAAGGACAACAACGTTCTTCTCTCCAACGAGGGTAAACAGCAGATATCCGTTTCTTCCGACACCGCGGCAATAATGACAAGGCTTTTGCAAAACGTTGTGGATTACGGTACAGGTGCTTCAATCGACCTTAAAAACCGAATCAATGTGGCAGGAAAAACAGGTTCTACAACGGACAACAAGGACCTTTATTTCTGCGGATATACCCCCTACTACACCGCCGCAATTTGGGTGGGCTACGATATTCCCCGCGTGCTTTCCAACACAAAGATTGCCACCGCCGCATGGAACACCGTAATGAAAAAAATACACGAGCCCATTATAGAAAAATCCAAGGCTGATGGAACGGCACTTAAAAGCTTTGATGAGAATTGTTCAAATCTGGTTCAGGCTCAATTCTGTATAGACTCCGGTATGAAGCCGGGTCCCAATTGTGCCCTCGACCCTCGCGGAAGCCGCACATCTGTGGGATGGTTTTCCAGGGACAATCTTCCCACGCGTACCTGTACGGCTCACGTGGCGACACGCTGGGACGTAACAACAGGTGCAGTGGCAGGTCCCGGATGTCCCGATGACTACTGTGTCAATATTTCGCTGGTGCGTGAAAACGGACGTTCTTTCAATTCCAAGCTTTCCAATGTGTATATCACGGATGCTCAGTATATCTGGAGAGATGTTCCGACAGGCTATGTGTACCCCACCGTACCTTCGGTTCCTTTCTTTTCAAATGCACTGCCCGACGGCATAAACGCAGGCTTTGCTGCTGAAGCACGTCCAAAAAACAGCTATTGCTTTGAGCATAACGACCCGAATATAAAAATCGAGGACATCATCCCCGATGCTCCGTCGGACGGATACGAGGACGAAGTGATATCGCCCGATGATGTATTGCCGGATAACGGCGAGGGTACTATACCCGACACGGGCGAAACACCAGATATACAGCCCGACGCAACAGATGACCAAGTTCAGACACCCGTTCCGGATGACACTCAGCCCCCATCGGATGTGGATACTCCGGAGGATTTGCCTGCCGTACCGGACAGTGTCGAAGACCCCGAAGCAACACCGCCCGAAACAACTGACACACCTGCTGTGGACGAAACCCCATCAGAAGCACAGACCTCTTCGGAAGACAGCACAAAAACTCCCGATGTTCCATTTCCCGATGAGCTGCCTGTGATAGACAACGCCCAATAAATACAAATGGCTGAGCGATAATGTATTGTGTTATAAAGGATAGTTAAATAAGAAAAAACCTCTGAAAACGGCATGAAAAGCCAAATTCAGAGGTTTTATTTATCCGGTGATATGTTGTCTTGCGACAACGCGATATATTTGCTTACGCAAATTCGGATATAATATAAATTCTCGTCACGAAGTGACATATCGCGCCGCTTGCGGCATATCGAGTGCGAAGCATATATATCAAATTCCGCAGGAATTTATATCGCTGCGCAGTGTCCCCCCGGACACTGCGCTAATGCTCAGCCATTTTTTTAAAACTCTATTTCGTGATTAGCCAGCTGCTGTACAAGAGCTTTCATTTCCTTTTTTGAATTAACGCTATGCGCTCTGTCAATTACATTCTGTTTCTGTTCAGCGGTGAGACCCGCAAAATACTCCATTGCAGGCATATTCTGCGCGAATGCCATTCCGAGTCCCAAAGGTATCTGACTGTTATTCGTCAAATCGTTCATTTTTTCACCCCCGGAAATAGTATTACTCGCCGAGAATGAATTATTATGTAATATTATTGACGCACAAGCATTAATTTTCCCGCAATTTTAAAATGTTGAATTTTCGGGAATAACATATGCGGCGTTGACATAACCTCCGCTCTGCAAACGGTACCAAAGACCGCATTTGCATGTAATTTCCAAAATACTGCCATTGGCGGCACGCCCGATAACAGCCGCCGAAGAATCCGGGGCATTTCGTATATTGACTCCTGTGCCATCGGTGGTAACAATCCCCCGCACAAATGGCGGCGGTGTGAAAAACGGAACTCCCACAAATTCTGCCGTCGCACGAGCAAGTACACGGGCGATATTCTCAATGTTTGCCTTTATCCATGCCTCGTCCTGAGGATTATCATGATAGCCCGTCTCCACAAGAATTGCCGGAGCACGTGTCTTATTAAGCTCTATGAGCGTGTCCAGAGGTACAATGTTTACCCTTGAAGGAATGGGGTATATTGTACGATAATATCGTGCTGTTATCTGAGCGTATCTTCGACCCGAAGCACTTGTAGGATAATAGTAAATGTCACACCCTCTCAAAAGACCCGAAAGCTCGGGCGGTGCGGAATTGGAATGGATGGCAAGATATGCGTCAAAATTGAAAACATTGGCATTATCTGCAGACTGCTGCGCCGTCATCCAGGGTCTGTTACGCTCATAGCATATATCGGACGCATTAAGATAAGGAACAATCGCATCTGCGATCAGATTGGCATAATATTCCTCTGTTCCACCGCTCAAAAACGGATTAAACTCCTGACCGGACGGACTCAAATATATACAAGCCATGCTTAAATCACCTCGGTATCATTATATTACCCCGACATTTTTTGTGACACAAAGAACATAATATTTAGGGGCAAAAGTCCCGAAACGAGGTGTATTAAAATGAAAAAATTTCTTGCAGCCGTAATTACGGTTATTTTTATATCATCAGTATTCGGAGTATCGGCAAAAAGCTGGTACACTCAAATCACCAAAGAACATGCCCGTCCCACAGTGCCGGATGAAGCAATTCTTAAAAAATACGATGCTATTGCGCTGGGGCCCGATCAAAAAAAGGTATATCTTACCTTTGATGCGGGATATGAAAACGGTAATGTAAAACGCATTGCGGATATTTTGAAAAAAAATAATGTTCGCGGCGCATTTTTTATTCTGTCCAACATTGTCGAAACTCATCCCCAGCTGATAAAACAGCTGATTTCTGACGGTAATCTTGTTTGCAACCACACAAGAAAACATCCTGATATGTCGGCTAAAAGTGAACAGAATTTCAAAAATGAGCTCACTTCAATGGAGGAGTATTTCAAGGGCAAAACCGGTCACGAAATAGCAAAATTTTATCGTCCGCCGGAAGGAAAATATACGTCGGAAAATCTCAAATGGGCAAAAGAAATGGGTTACAAAACGGTTTTTTGGTCGGTGGCATATCATGACTGGGACAACAACAAGCAAATGCCACGGGACAAAGCGCTGAACATTCTTCTCGGGCGTGCACACAACGGTGCGGTGTATCTGCTTCATCCTACCTCAAAAACCAATGCCGAGGTACTGGATGAATTCATAAAAAAGCTGAAATCCGAAGGGTATGAATTCGGGCTTATAAGCGAGATGGAGTGAGGCACAAGGTGAAAAAAATCTTTATACTGACACTTACTGTTTTCTTTCTTGCAATAAATGCCATTGCCACTCCCGAGATATATGCCAACAACTCTGCCGCTTCAAAAAAAATAGCACTCACCTTTGATGACGGTCCACATCCTACCCACACCGAGGAAATACTCGACATTCTCAAAGAGTATAATGTAAAAGCAACTTTTTTCATTGTCGGTGTAAACGCCGAACGCTATCCGTCCATCGTAAAGCGCACCTTTGACGAAGGTCACGAGCTGGGAAACCACACCTATAACCATGTTTTTATCAACCGTGTTTCGGATGAAGAGGTGCTGAAGGAAATACGAATGACAGACGAGGTCATAAAGCGCATAACAGGAACTACACCTGTCATATTCCGTCCGCCGGGCGGAGCATACAACGACAGCAAGGTGGAGGTTATTTCCTCTGCCGGTCACAAGTGCATTCTGTGGTCCTGGTGGCAGGACACACGGGATTGGTCCTGTCCCGCAGTCGATAAGGTGGTGTCTACCGTTATGAACAATCTGCACGACGGCGACATAGTTCTTTTTCACGATTTCAACAGCGGAAATACTCCTACTGCCGCGGCACTGAAAATAATAATACCTCAGCTTATCGAAAAAGGGTACGAATTTGTAAGTGTGTCGGAGCTCATTGATACAGTGTAATACCACAATAATAAGACTACCCGAAAAAGTGGAATCTTTTTCGGGTAGTCTTTTCGCAGAACGAATTAAGTGAGTATTGTCACCATGTCGCTTATATCCTTGCGCTTT
This sequence comes from Oscillospiraceae bacterium, assembly GCA_015065085.1. Lineage (NCBI taxonomy): Bacteria > Bacillati > Bacillota > Clostridia > Eubacteriales > Oscillospiraceae > Oscillospiraceae bacterium. The sequence goes on from SVQW01000002.1 coordinate 214,917, forward strand.
TTGGGGCGCAGTTCATCTGTTGCGGCATAGCCCAATGCGATTATCAAGCGTATTCGCTTATCGTGAGATATTCCCACCGCATCCGCAAGCTGTTTTTCGTTAAACCAGCCCAGAATACAGGTTGAAAGACCTAAATCACGTGCCGCCAGAACGATATGCGCGGCAGCTATTCCTATATCCATCTGTGCATATTCCTGCTTTTTGACAGCACCGCCCAGTCGTGCGGAAAGAGCGGCTTCCTCTTCGTTTATTATTATAAACGCAGGACAATTATCGGTGAATTTATTCATGCCCAATTCATGAGTGCACGATGCCGTCTTTTTGGCATTCTCGCCCGTTGCAACAGTGAAATGCCAGGGCTGTGAGTTACATGCCGAGGGAGAAAGAAGCGCTGTTTTAAGAATACTTGTTATTTTTTCAATTTCAACCGGTCTGTCGGAAAAATCACGGCAGCTTTCGCGGTTCATAACCAGTTTTTCAAAGCTTTCCATATGTGATCTCCTTTATTCGGAATCGGAATTCATAAGCATCTCACTGTATCTTTCTCTGGATATTATGACCTGACGTGGTTTTGCTCCTGAGAAAGGACCAATGATACCAAGCTCGTACATATAGTCTACCAGACGCGCCGAGCGAGCATAGCCCAGCGACAGTCTGCGCTGAATGAGAGATGCGGAAATAGAGCCCATTTCAAAGGCTATTTCAATGGCGGGCTTGAGCATTTCATCACTGTCAAGAGTTATACCGCTTTCGCTCTTACCGCCTGCGGCACCCGCTTTACCCTTTTTGTCACCGCATTTTTCCGCTTCGGCTTCTATGCTGCGGATAACCTCATCGCTGTATTCTGCCTTGAGGCTGTCCTTTATAAAGCTTGTTACTGCCTCAACCTCGCCCTCGCTCACAAAAGAGCCCTGAACACGTAAAGGCTTAGAAAATCCAACAGGCGCATACAGCATATCACCGCGTCCTATAAGCTTTTCGGCACCCGAAATATCAATAATGGTTCGGGAGTCAACCTGGGAAGCAACAGTAAATGCTATACGTGAAGGAATATTTGCCTTGATAAGACCTGTGATGACGTCAACCGAAGGACGCTGTGTACCTATAATAAGGTGCATACCTGCGGCACGGGCTTTTTGCGCCAGACGACAGATAGAGCTTTCAACGTCATCTCTTGCCATCATCATAAGGTCGGCAAGCTCGTCGATAATTATGACGATATGCGGCAATGCCTCGCGTTCTTCGTAATATTTTATGGCTTCGTTATAGGATTTTATATCTCTTACGCCAACCTCTTCGATAAGCGCAAAACGGCGTTCCATCTCACCCACAGCCCAACACAGAGAACCTGCGGCTCGCTTGGGATCGCTTACCACGGGAACAAGAAGATGAGGAATACCGTTATATATACTCAATTCAACCTTTTTGGGGTCAATGAGAATCAGCTTAAGCTCATCGGGAGTCGCTTTATAAAGCATACTTACAATAAGGCTGTTGATACACACCGACTTACCCATACCGGTAGCACCTGCGATAAGAAGATGGGGCATTTTGGCAATGTCGCAGTAAATCGGCTTACCCGCCACGTCCATGCCGAGACAAGTGGTAAGCTTGCTCTTGCTGTCGGAAAATCCGCTGTTTTCAATAAGCTCGCGGACATATACTGTTGAAACAGTTTTATTTGGTATTTCAACACCCACCGCCTCCTGACCGGGAATGGGAGCTTCGATACGTACACCCGTAGCCGCAAGGTTAAGAGCAATGTCATCCGCAAGATTTATAATAGATTTTACCTTTATTCCTCTTTCGGGCTTAAGCTCGTAACGAGTTATGGTAGGTCCCTTTGAAATGTTTATTATCTCGGTATTTACTCGGAAGCTTTTGAGTGTTTCCACCAGCTTCTGACCAACCTGACGGTACATTTCCTCGGAATTGTAGGAAGCGTGCTCCTCCTTTTTGAGAAGCGATATGGGCGGAAATCTGTACTCCTGTACAGCAGGATCTGCAGGAGTGTCGGTTATGAGACTTTCTTTTTCTTCCTCTATTTCAGCTTCATCGTCTGCCGTAACCTCGGGAACAGGCTCGTCCTCAAGCTCACAGGAAACACTCTGTCCGTCGCTCTGACCAACCGTTGCCTCGCCCTCCATAGCTTCGGGGTATATGGTTTCGTCCGAAGGTATCAGCTGAGCATTATTCTTTTCATCCTTGCTCGGGTCATATGCAAAAATATTTACGAGCGTATCATTTATATCGCGTTCAACCTCGGGGTCGCATGCCTCCTTGGGCATACGGTCGCCCTTATTTTCAAGCTCCGTAAGTGGTTCATCCAGCTCTATTTCGGGGGCAGGAACATCGTCAATAGGAATATCCACCTCGTAATTTGTGCCTTTTTTCTTTTGCTTTTTAACCATTTCAAGCTGTCTCGGCTGTACGGGCTGAATATCCTGCTCCTCGTCCTCGTCATCTTCCACATCAATTTCGCGCTGAGAAATCTGCTTCACTGTATCTGCCGTGCTGACAAAAAAGCTTTTCACTCCGCGGACGATTTTACCGAAAATGTAAGCGGGGGTTTTACCGAATACCAGTGTCACAAAAACCAGTATTCCCACCGCCGCAAGTATTCCCACACCGAAAGGTCCTATGCACAACTCAAGTATGTTATAAACATACCCGCCCACAACACCGCCGCCATGAAGCTTTGTGCCTTGTGTATAGTGGTCAGAAAAGCCGTAGCCTCCGACGGGTGAAATAAGCGAGCAAATAACAGATATAAATACGATTGAGACTATCATGAACACCCACTTCTGACGGTGGACGTTATTTTTTATATTTGCATGATGGTAAATTGCCAGATACATGAGAAATACAGGTATAAAATACGCACCCCAGGAGAACATTCCAAGCAGGAACACTCCTATATATTTGGCAAATCCAACATAATCCCTTATGAACAAAGAAGCTGCCAGGAATATGGCGATAAAGCCCGTGATATAAGGTGCAAGCTGTTCGGACAACGTCGATTTATTTGCTGTTTTGAGATTTTTGGAGTTTTTCGCCGTTGGCTTTTTTCTTTTGGTTTCAGCCACTTTATCATCCCTTTTCAATAAGATAACTGCGGCGACTCGGTAACCGAGCCGCCGGAAAAGCACTAATTTTTTACTGTTTTATCAGCCTACGATACCGGGAACAAGAGAAACAAGCTGCTTCTTCATATCGTCAATCTGATCTGCGGCATCCTTTATAAACTCTTCAAACTGAGAGTAATCGGGATTTGCGATCTTGTTGTTTATGAGGTCAACAATCTGTGTGCCCAGCGATTTTACAGCTTCCTTAACCTCGCCTTCAGTCTTGGCTACGGTATCAACAGCAAGGTTAAACAGTGACTGAAGCTCTTTATACTTTTCTTCCAGCTCGGTTCTGGACTCCTCAGTGGACATTTCTGCGCCCTCAACGTCATATTCGTTTACGGGAACATCCTCTTCAACAGCCTCATCGTCACTCTGCTCTATCTGAGCATCGTCGGCGGGGTCAACAACCTCATCCTTATTGCAGGAAATAAGAGCGAACATAGAAGCCAGTACCAGTAAAGCCGCTATAATAAAAAGTTTTGTTTTCATGATTTTCTCCTTCGTATGTAGTAGTTTTTGATTACACATCTTTATTATACAACATATTTTCAAAAAATGCAAGTATTATACAAAAAAATATACCCTTGTAATAGTAAGTTCACAAAAAGGTGATAGAATTACATTTAGAAAGGATGATGAAAAATGGATAATAATTCCAATATCAATTTCAAAAACTATCGGCCTCCGGTAAAAATCAAAGGTTTTATCATTACCGCAATCGTGATAGTGCTGGCAATACTCATCGGCTCCACCTGCTGGTACACCGTCAACGACAAGCAGGAAGCTATTGTCACCACCTTCGGTAAGGTAACCGACGTTACTCAGGCGGGAATCCACTTTAAGCTCCCCTTCGGAATACAAAAGGTAGAGCTTGTGGATGTTAATATTATTCAGAAAATCGAGCTTGGATACCGCTCCGACTCCGGCAATAAGCCTGTCGAGAGTGAAAGCAAAATGATTTCGGGCGACTACAATATAGTAAATGTAGACTTTTTTATAGGCTACAAAATATCCGATCCGGTAAAATACCGCTATGCATCCCGTCAGCCCGCCGAGATACTGCGCAATCTCGCACAAAGCCAGATACGCAACGTAATCGGTTCCTTTGATGTGGACAGCATCCTCACCACCCACAAGGGCGAAATACAAAACCAGGTAAAAGAGCTTATAGTAGCGGAGCTTGCGGAATATGACATCGGACTCATGCTTACCGACATCAAAATTCAGGATGCCGAGCCGCCTACCGAAGCAGTCAATGAAGCGTTCAAAAACGTAGAAACCGCCAAGCAGGGCAAGGACACGGCAATAAATCAAGCATACGCCTACAAAAACGAGCAGATTCCTGCCGCAAATGCCCAGGCAGACAAGCTTCTTCAGAATGCGGAATATCTCAAGCAAAACCGTATCAACGAAGCCAACAAGCAGGTTGCCATGTTCAATGCCATGTTTAACGAATACACTCTCAACCCCGAAATAACAAAAATGAGAATGTACTACGAAGCCATTGAAAGCGTATTCCCGAATGTTAAAATTATTATCGACCAGACAGGCTCGGGCACACAGAAGCTTTTGCCCATTGACAGCTTTTTAACAGGAGGTGACGTGCAGTGAAAAAGTTTATTATAATCGCAATTGTTATGCTAATTATCATAGGTGCGGTAGCTCTTTCATGTCTGTACACCGTCGCCGAAAATCAGTACGCCTGCCTCGTAAGATTTTCTAAAATAATCGATGTTCAGGATACCGCAGGGCTTCACTTCAAGCTTCCCTTTGTGGATACTGTCAGATATTTTCCAAAAACCATCATGATATACGACATTGCTCCGTCGGAGGTTCTTACAAAGGACAAAAAGAGCATGACGGTGGACAGCTATGTACTGTGGAAAATAAGCGATCCGCTCACCTTCTACAAAACCCTTGGCACCACAAACGAAGCGGAAAACCGTCTTGACGTAACCACTTACACTGCCTTCAAAATCACTCTCGGCGCCATCGACCAGCAGGAAATAATCAATCAGGAAGAGGGCGCAAAGCGTAACCAGATATACAATGACATCACCAATCAGGTTACCCAGAGCATCAATTCCTACGGCATCGAGGTGGTGGACGTAAAGCTTAAACGCCTTGACCTGCCCGCAGACAACGAGCAGGCGGTGTACACTCGTATGATTTCCGAACGCAATCAGATGGCGGCAAGCTTCACCGCCGAGGGTAACGAGGAAGCCACCAAAATACGAAATGAAGTTGACCGCACGGTTAACATCATGATTTCCGATGCACAGCTTGAAGCAGAGCGCATAATAGCCGAGGGCGAAGCGGAATACATGCGTATCCTCGCTCAGACTTACAGCTCACCCGAAAAACAGGAGTTCTACAACTTTATCCGTGCACTGGATGCACTGAAAATCTCTCTTTCAGGCGGCGACAAAACGGTTATACTGGGCGCCGACTCTCCCCTTGCAAAGGTAATCAACAATAAATAACGGAAAGAGCGCGGGCGGACATTATGTTCGCCCGCAATTAAATATTATGTTTAAAAATCTGTTTTGGCAGTTACGCGATTTTCCTGTTCTGGAAACTCCCCGCCTCACTCTGCGTCAGCTTCTCCCGCGTGATAAGGACGATATGTTTGAATACGCGCAGAATCCCGAAATCACAAAATACCTTTTGTGGTACGAGCACGAGAACGTGCAATTCACCGCAAAATATTTAAAGTATCTCCAGCCCCGCTACCGCCGCGGCGAATATCACGATTGGGCTATTGTAAATAATGAGGAAAACAAAATGATAGGAACCGCGGGCTTTGTCACCTTTGATACCGAAAACAATGCCGCCGAAATCGGATATGTCATTTCACATAAGTACCATAATCTCGGCTACGCCACCGAAGCGGTCAAGCGTATTATAAATTTCGGCTTTGAAGAGCTGGCGCTCAACCGCATTTTCGCACGCCATATAGCGGGCAATGATGCCTCGGGCAGAGTAATGCAGAAATGCGGCATGACCTTCGAGGGAATTCAGCGAAGCTCCATGTACATTAAAGAACGCTATCGCGATATCGCCCTGTATGCCATCACACGTGAGGATTATTTCGGCAACTGAACTCCGGCGACAAACAGTAAATATCCGCGTACAACAATTCCGATAAATCCATTTCGGAATAAACTTTATAAAGCTCCGTAAAACATTACAAAATATGTTAAATCAGAGAGAACTGAACAAAAAATATCAAAAAGTATAACAAAATTCATGAAAAAACTTCAAAATTCTGAATATTGATATTGAAAAACATAAAAATGTGTGATATACTTATATCATCAATATATGTCATTTTTGAGCGCTTAAGGCGGAATTGTTAAACCCAATAGTATTCATTAAACCAAAGGGTACCCTTTGGTTTATGTGCAATGTATTGCACATCGTTTTTCCGATGTAACATCCGGGCGGATTTTACATAAAATTTGGGACAAGTGTTTCTGATACAAAACACAATCCAAACTAAAAAATTATCAAGGAGAGACAAAAATGAAAGCAAAAAATCTTTTCAGACTTTCACTCTTAGTTGCAGTTCTTTGCGCGTTGCTTGCCATCACCACACTGGCAGCAGACCCCGCATACCCTGCAAAAGTCATCACTTTTGACGGTACAAACACTGCCGGCTTCGGTTTGCCCGTTGTTTACAGCACTTCCAGATCTAATGCCAGCTTTTTCGTAAACGATAACGGCAATTTCGTAAACCGATTTGAAATAACCGGTTACGGTGATGACACCGACTTTGCATACGGTGTAAGTACAGGTTTCAGTCTTAACGATTACCCCTATATGAAAATCAAGTCAAGCACAACTTTTACAGTACCTGTTGTTATTTATCTTAACGGCTGGAGCATCAACTCAGTTCTGTATAACTGGACTACCGGAGACAAGGTTACAACCTTTAACTTCTTCAACGGTGACGGGTATACCGCTTGCGACGCATCTTTCAATCAGTCGGATGCAACAAGTTTAAATTTTTCAACCATAGACTTCAGAGTGCTCGGAAACGCATCAAGCGACCAGTCAAAGAGCATTGGTACACTTGATTTTGAGTATATCGCTTTCTTCCATACTTATGATGAAATGATGGCTTACAACGGTCCCGAAGCAAAAATCGGTGAAAACGAAAAATTCAACGAAGATAATTTCAGCATTGCAACTTATGCAAACTCCTTCGTAGGCGGTGCAACAGTTTCCGACGTTGTAATAGCTGACGGCAAGCTCAGCGGTAAAATCAACAACTTCAATGTTACCGTTCCTTATGAAGTGAAGTACCCCACAAAGGTTATCGCTTTTGACGGAAACGAAGATAATGTTCAAATCAACCTGCCTGTTCTTTATAATTTTGCAAACACCGATGCAAGCATTTATGTAAAAGAAGGTAAATTTATCAACAGATTCACCAACGATGTTGACGTGGCTACTGATTTTGCATTAGGTGTTACCGAAAGCATCAAGCTTAACGATTATCCTTACATCAAGGTTAAATCCAACACCGACATGACTGCGGCAATACAGTTTTACGTTAATGGAACCAATTATGTTACCACTTTAAGAAACTGGGATCAGCAAGGCGAAAAAGTACAGACCTTCAATTTCTTCAGTGGCGAAGGATACACACCTTGCAGCGCAAGCTTCTCCGGCAACGGTGGTAGCTTTGAAGGTGATATCTACTTCACAAGCGCTCAATTCCATGTATTGGATAACTACAATATCTCTAATGGTTTCCTTGATATCGAGTACATCGCATTCTTCCACAGCTACGACCAGATGATGGCTTACGAAGGTCCCGAGGCTAATACCGATCCTTTCAACGAGGCGACTTTCTCACTTGAAAAATACACAAAGGGATCTTTTACAAATGGTAAAGATGCTGCCATCTCTACAATGACCATCGGCGACGGAGTTGCAACCGGCAGAATCGGCGCAAGCAATTATGACATTGCAGTAACCATTCCTTTTGAGGCGAATGATTACGGCATGACAGTTGAAAATCTGGGCGCACAGATTCGTGTTGATGACGTTGACGATGAAGCCATCAGCGAAAAGGCTCTGCGTTTCGGTACAAAGCTTAACTATGACACTGCAAACACAGCTCTTGAAGATGTTGTTTACGGTGCGATAGTAGGCACTCCCGGCTCCACTCCCAAGAAGGAATACGGTGCAAACAATGCTCCTCTCAACTTCCACAATGCGAAGAATTTCGAGACTAAAGAGGACGGAATTTACTTCAACACTGTTGTAACAGGTATTCCTGCCGATCAGATCACAACTCAGGTTAAGGTAACTCCTTTCATTACCTACACTGTTAACGGCGGCAACTACACCCGTTACTTTGCACCCATCATACGCAGTGTACAGAATGTATTGGATGCACTTGCCGACAACGCTGAAACCGAGTGGGATGTCGAAGAAATCTAAGCCAACCCAAGTATCACTTTGAGAATTGACAGCTCAGTATTTATACAAACAAAAAGTCGTGGGGAAACCCACGGCTTTTTGTTTGTTGTCATGTGAAACAACAACGTAGGACGGTAAAGCCTCCTTGCCTAAAGGGAGCGGAGGGATTCAAACTCTCCCTGTTCAAGACAATAAACGGGAGATTCATGAATCTCCCCTACATGTCATTCTGAGCGAAACAACAAAGTATGGCAAAGTGCGAAGAAGCGCAAAACAGCTATTGAAAAAACTCGAAATATGGTGTATAATACGGTTATGATATTATTAAAAGAGGTACGACATGAAAACTTACATCACAATCGATGGCGGAACCACGAATACAAGAGTAAACCTCGTACAGGACAAAAAGCTTATAAAGAGTGAAAAAATATCCATGGGCGCAAAAGACTGCATCGGCGGAAACGGAGAATTGAAAAAAAGAATAGAAGAAAAAATCATTTTTCTTTTATCTTTTGGAAAAATAGAAAAGTCCGATATAACAGCGGTCATCGCCTCCGGCATGATAACCTCGGAATACGGCTTATGCGAATTAAAGCATCTCGATGCTCCCGCGGGAATGAAAGAGCTGCATGACGGTATAAAAAAGGTGTTTTTTCCCGAAATATGCGGGCTTGAAATAAACTTTATCCCGGGTGTAAAGGTGGGTGCAGATTCGCCCGAAACCGCCGACATGATGCGCGGTGAGGAAACGGAGCTTTACGGTCTTTACGACGGAAGCGACGGTGTATATGTACTGCCCGGCTCACACTCAAAGCTTATTGCAACAGACAAAAACGGGCGTATCTCTGATTTTAAAACAATGCTTACGGGTGAAATGATAGCGGCTTTAAGCGGAAACACCATTCTCAAAGATGCGGTTGATCTGTCGGTTTCGGAATACGACAGGGAGTATCTTATAATGGGCTACAATTACTGCATGGCACAGGGAATAAACAATGCGCTGTTCAAAACCAGGATATTGAAAAATCTTTTTAAGAAAAACACGGTTCAGACATACAGCTATTTCATGGGAGTTGTGCTGACTGCCGAAATTGAGGCATTGAAAAAATACGGCAAGGACAATATTATTATCGGCGGAAAAAGCCAGATAAAATATGCCATGAGTGATATTATAAAAGCAGTATGCAGTCTCAATGTCACCTGCGTTTCGGACGAAGCGGTAGACAGTGCGGTTGCGCTGGGTGCGGTAAAGGTATTTGAATACGGAGAATGAATTTTACCATAAATTTAAAATTACACCCGGTATATAGTATTTTGTTATTTACTTTTCGGAAATTTTTGTTATAATATCAACGTAAATCAATTTTAAAAATAAATAATCTGAAAGGAATAAAAAATGAAAAAGCCCATCAGACTTGGAACAATCGGTCTCGGACGTGCCGGATATTCAATGCACCTGAAAGAACTCAAAGGTAAAGAGGATATGTTCACCTTTGCCGCGGTGTGCGACCTCGAAGAAGACCGTCGAGAAAACATGAAAAATCTTTACGGATGCAAGACATACGTAAATGCCGAGGATCTGGTAGAAGACCCCGATGTTGATGTTGTTGTGGTTGCTACACGCTCCTGTGACCATTTCAGACATGCTAAAACTGCGCTCGAAGCAGGAAAGATCGTATTCCTGGAAAAGCCCATCTGTACCAATTATGCCGATGCAAAGGCTCTTATGGAGCTGGATGCAAAAAACGGCGAACAGAAGCTTTTTATACGCCATAACCGCCGTTTTGAAGCAAAGTTCATGCAACTGAACAAAATAATCGACTCCGGCATTCTGGGCGATGTATATTTGGTACGCCGCAACACCTCCAACTATGAATTGAGACACGACTGGCAGACACTCAGTCAGTACGGCGGCGGACAGCTTCTCAACTGGGGTCCGCACATCGTTGACCAGGCGCTGAGATTCTGTGGCGGCGACTACAAGAGTCTGCACTCTATTACACGTCAGATTGCGGCATCCGGCGACTGTGAAGACTATGTACGCGCTGTATTTACAGGCATAAACGACCGAATCGTTGAAATTGAAATCGGCGGTGGAACAGCACTTCGTATGCCGGAGTACATAGTATACGGTACAAGAGGTGCGCTGGTTGACAAGGGTGCCACCTATACCATCAAGCACCTGCCTGCAGATTACGAAATCCCCCACCCCGTTTCCAGTGCACACACTCCCAAGGATGCAAAATTTGGACCTGCTATCCAGTTACCCTTCGTTACCGAAGAACTGACCTGGGATACCAACGACCTGGATCACACCTGGGTTTATCTGTACGAAACACTGTGTGAGGGCAAGCCTTACCCCATCAAGAACGAGGAAGCGTTGATGGTTATGAAGGCAATTCAGGAAATCAAAGATCAGAACGCATAGTTTTTGCAATGTTTTGTGTAGAAAACACATTGACTTCAACATTGCGATACAGTATAATTCACATATTGTGTTATATTAATTATTCAAAGGAGTACTAAAATGAAAATAGGCGCACAACTTTACACGGTTCATGACTATACAAAAACTCTTGAGGATTTTGCTGACGCACTTGCAAAGGTTGCCGATATGGGTTATACCTCCGTTCAGGTTTCCGGTACATGTGCATATGAGCCCGAATGGCTGGCGGCAGAGCTTAAGAAAAACGGTCTTACCTGTGACCTTACTCACACTGACTTTAACGTTCTTAAGGCTGATCCCAAAAAAGCTGTTGAAAATCACAATATATTCGGCTGTAAGTATATTGGTGTAGGCGGATACGGCCCTTTCTATCATGAAGGTGTTGCCGGTGTGGAAAAATTTATGGCTGAAGCACCTGCCGTTGCAAAAACCATAAAGGATATGGGTAAAAAATTTTTCTATCACAACCACGCACACGAATTCAAGCCCGAAAACGGTACTTATGTTTTTGAACAGCTTGTAAAGAATTTCGGAGCCGATGAATTGGGCTTCACTCTGGATGTGTATTGGGTTGCGGAAGGTAAGCACGACCCCTGCGAGTGGCTTAGAACACTTAAGGGACGTGTTCAGTGTATCCACTTTAAGGATATGGCCTGCGACAGCGAGGGTAAGCACATTTTCGCCCCCGTTGGAAGCGGTATTCTTGATTTTGACAAAATCATTCAGGCTTCTTACGATGCACAAGTTGAATATGCCTTTGTTGAGCAGGATAACTGTTACGGCGAGGATCCATTTGAATGTCTTAAAAAGAGCTACGAGTTCCTTAAATCAAAAGGACTTAACTGATAGTTGCAAAAAAGCGGTGTACCGAATTTCGGTACACCGCTTTTTGTATATTGACAAATAGAGTATAATGTGGTATAATTATAATGTTATAGTGTGTGTTTGATTATTATTTCGAACAATGGGGTAATTATGAAGAAGGTTATTTTATATACAGCTCTCATATTTGTGATGCTTACTTGCGTATCGGCGATTGAGTATTCATCAGACGGCTTTTACTGGGATTTCAGTGATGAAGCGCAAAGCAAAGAATGGCTGGCAAGCGGTGGATTTTCAAGTTTTGAGACGGGTATTTACATTTTCACTTCCACTTCGACAGACCCACAGCTGAAGTATCACTTTATCGAAAACAGCTTTGAGGCATTGGAATATCCGTATTTCGCTTACCGATACAAGGCGCACACCTCCAAAAAAAGCAGTGCCCTCTTCTGGACAAATGAAACATATACCGTTTTTACTGATGTGGCGGATGCCAACAGACTTCCCATAGTGCCGGACGGTGCTTGGCATAGTGAGATTGCAGACCTGCGCGAAGCAGAAAAAAACGACGGTACCTGGAGCGGAACGATAACCTCTGTCCGTTTTGACCCTATAAACCTGTGCAATGAAAATGATTATATATACCTGTCTTGTGTGGGCTTTTTCAAAACTGAGGAGGCGGCAAAGCAATTTTTGAACGGTGTGAAGGAAACATATAAATTTGATGTTCTCACCACTTTCAGAGATAATATGCAGTGTTCCTATGTCCCTGCGGGAGTTTTGAAGGATGGATATGACAGAACCGATTATCTCATTCTCGATACTTCGGCTGAGGGTAATGTGGTAATGTATACCGATGAAAACGGTGAACAAAGGGTTGTTCCGCTGTCCCACATCAACAAGGGGGGCTTTATCAGCTTTTCGCCTAACCGCAAGGCTGATTATGTGCTTGGAACAAGCAGTGTTCAGTTTTCTGATATTGATACTCACTGGGCGAAGGAATCAATAGAATATGTCTCTCAGAGAAAGATTTTCGGCGGAACGGCTGCCAATATATTCAGCCCCGATATGCCTTTGACCAACGGAATGTTTGTTACGGTTATGGGCAGGCTTGACGGAGCGGACGGCACAACAACCGGGATGTATTTTGAACCGTATCTTGACCATGTAATGCAAAAAGGATATTATGATGGTACCGTAACAGACTTTTGCCCCGAAGAGGCAGTTACCCGTCTTGAAGTGGCAAAAATGTTGGATAAATTCATATCCTGTGCAGGATATAATATTTTAAATAACTATACCTGCAATTTTTCCGATATTTCAGCTTTGAGTAACAGTGACCAGGCGGCAGTGAACAGTATTTGTGCGTACGGCATAATGAACGGACGTGACAAGGATAATTTTGACCCATACGGCATTATGACCCGCGGCGAAGCGGCAGAGCTTGTAGAAAATCTTATAAAATCCGTTCTGAATGTTAAAATCGATTCGCCATATACTGACGAATATTTCCGCCGTGACCGCATCAAGCTGGGTACAAAGGGAAGCTTTGAGCCGTATTTTGTTATGGACACCGAATATATGAACCGTGTCAAGGACTGTGGATTTGACTGGATAATTGCAACGGGAGCCGTTTCGGGCGGTGAAATAGGCAGTGCGCTTTTGAATTTTGCGGATAAAAACGGCATAGAGGTATACCTTACTGATAATGCCCACAAGGATTATTCAAACTCATTGGAATTTTGCGAGCGCCCCAGCTACACGGGAACATATGTTTTTGATGAGCCGGGTGTTGATGAAATGGCACAGCTTGCCGAAATTGCCAATGATTATCTGGAAAATACAGGCAGAGACCCTCATGTCAATTTGCTTCCGCTGTACGCAAGCGACGCACAGCTTAAATACGGAGCAAATACCGATAAAACGTATACTTCCGACGACCACTATCAGTTCTACTATGAATATGCCAAGAACTGGGGCGAGCTGGCGGATGCAGACTTTATGTGCGTGGATATATACCCTCTCAAAACCTCGGGCACGTATAAAGATTATGTGGAAAGCATAAATCTTTTCGCCCGTGCCGCACGCGATACAGAAAAAGAGTTTTATGCGTATATTCAGTCATACGGTTGGACTGATGGTAAGCGTAATGCCAATTTGCGTGATTTCAGATTTCAGGTTTACAGCATGCTGTCCTTTGGCTGTAAGGGACTTATCTACTGGTCGTACACATCTCAGGGAAATTATGACATCTATTCACTGGTAGACAAGGACGGCGAGCCTACCGAAATCTACTACGCGGCGCAGACCTCGTTGCAGGAGCTTAAAAAGCTTTCAGACATTTACTGCTCCTACGATAATATAGGCGCCTTCAATCATAATTGCACAGATGCTACGCCATATCTGAAAATGACAAATCCCGTTTCTTTCCCCGCGATAAGCAAAATCAACAGTCAAAGCCCGCTTCTTATCGGTTGCTTTGAAGCTAAAGAAGGCGACGGAAAGGCATTTACACTTGTGAACATGAACGAGCTTCTGGAAAACAAGAGTGCTGATGTAAGCTTCAAAATCAGCGGATACACCAAAGTCACAGCATATCTCAAGGGCGAGCCCGCGGTGCTGACAGCAAATGATGGTATGTACAGCATCAGCCTTGAGCCCGGCGAAGGCGTTTTCATAACATTGGATAAATAACATCATAAATAAAAGTCTCCGTTTGGAAAACCAAACGGAGACTTTTATTTACACGATTTATGTTACTATCTCAAACTGTTCATCTGTTTTGAGGTCAATAACCGTGCAGTCGTTAGCGTAGGTGCATTCGGGAAGAATTATCATGGCGGTCAGAATGTCCTTTGTTGCGGGCAGGGGGGCAAGATGCCATATTGCCGCATTCATTTTGATAAGGGTATTCTTTGGCACGATAAATGCTTTAACATGGTCGGTCACCACAGCACCTGCCGAAGCGGGTGCACAGTGCAAGATCATGTCATCATCAAGAGGAAGAATCATTTCCCACGTGGTAGTGTGATACTCCTGCTGAGTTATAACCATTTTTTCGGGCTTTTTTACGGTAATAGGAGAAAATCCCACACGGTGATTGCTGTCTGCTGTTACGCGGTCAGGGTAAAACTTATGAAGTTCTCCGCAAAGTGCGTATCCATCGGGAGTGTCCATGCGGTAAAACTGACCGAACGGTGCAAAATTTTCATGAGTTAGCGGAACCGCTTTTATCTTTTTCATTTTTATTACCTTTCAAATTATAAAGTCTTAAATGCCTTTATCCATTCGTTTTTGATGTATTCATGTCCCATAGGAGTGGGGTGAACACCATCATGAAGCCAGTAGCTTGGTTCAACATTTTTGCATCTCTCGTCGAAGCCCTTCTGGAGTCTGACAAAGGGAAGGTTATATTTCTGTGCTATTTTTTCGGCCATCTGAGAACGCTTCTTGACCTGAAGGTCGAATTCTTCCCAGTTATCCTGAGTGCCGGAGCCCTTGAGAACAAACGGCTCAAGTATCATGATTTTTATGTCGGGAAGAGCCGCTTTCACCTCTTCAATAAGCATATCATATATTCTGAAATACTTTTCGGCATCTACACCGTTGGGGGATTCAGCAAATTCATGCCATACATCGTTCACACCGATAAGTATGCTCATCACATCCGGCTTAAGGTTTATAATATCGTTTTTTATACGTGCGTAAAGGTCAACAATACGGTTTCCGCTGATACCGCGGTTAAAAAATTCATACTTGCCGGGTGCCTCAAATCCAAGTGCTGACTTTACAAGCAAAGGATATCCAACTCCCACATAACCATCGCTGTCGCGTGCACGTCCTGCATCTGTGATGGAATCTCCCTGAAATAAAATTCTCATAATCGTTCTCCTTTTATGTTTAAATCTAAGTTTTTATTGGAACAGTTTTTTGTATATTGCGCGTATTTCGTCGGTGTTTATTTTATAAAAGCTGTTGGTGTAATTCTTTGCTTTTCCGGTAAGTTCAATAAATTTCTCTATCTCCGCATCGTCAAATTTCATATCCACGCATGACATGAGGGGGATTTCATGCTTCAAGGTCTCGCCATCGGTTCCTATATAGTCATACAGTATGCGGCAACGCTGAGGGTTTGCCATTTCGTTATAACTCAGATATTCGCCCGTGAAAGCGGCACAAGCCATACCATGAGGAACACCATGCAGAAGTGTAAGGTTATAACCCATTGGATGCGGGAAGCCGGTACCTGTTGTATTTATGGCAATACCTGCCGCACAGGAAGCATCAAGAAGCTCCTGCTTGAGCTGAACATCCACATCTCCGCCTATATATATCTCGTTCAGATTTCTCCAGATAGCTCTTGCGGCATAAAGGGCAAACAGCTCGGAAGCATCCGTAGACTTTGGAGAAAGGAAGGATTCCACCGCATGACAGAAAGCATCCAGCGCAGTACTGAGTGTATATCGCGGAGACAGCGACATAGTATAGCGAACATCCAGAAAGGCGTGTTTGGGATAAGACATGGGGTTATTGAAGGTTTGTTTTTTGACACCGCCCTGCAATGTAAGCACCGCATAGGGGTTAACCTCGCTTCCCGTCCCTGCAGTGGTAGGCACAGCAATTATGGGAAGAGAGTTATTTGTCAGCTTTGAAGCATCGAAAATATCCTCCATTTCACTTAACTGCCTGTTTGCTGCATAAGCACTTACCGCCTTGCAAGCATCCAGTGCGGAGCCGCCGCCTATTCCGATTACAAATTCTGCTCCAAACTCAGCGGCGAGCCTTCCGCCCTCAAAGCAATCGGAAATTGCGGGATTTTCACTTATTTTATCAAAATGCAGATACTGAGTGCCGTTTTGGTCCAGCACTTCGCATATATCTGCCAGTGCACCGCTGGCACGGGCGGAGTTCTTTCCGCTGACTATTATGCACTTTTTGCCTAGTCCGAAAGCATCGGCGTTATTTTTTACGCATCCGATTCCGGAGTGAATTTTTGTGGGCATATAGAAATTAAACATACATTTCTCCTCGGAAACTTAAAAGAGGTGCTGTAAAACTACAACACCTCCTTTTGAATGTAAAATATTACTTATTCTTGTTGCTTACTATATATGAAGTAAGGTCTTTTTCCTCGATGGTTACATTCGCAGGAATTGTTGTCTTGTAAGCATCAAACTGCATTGCCCATTCGGAAGGAATATCGTCCTCTCCGTTGAGGAATGCTTTAATTCCCGGAACATTGTCATTTATGTATCCGCGGTTAAGTCTGCTGGCAACACGAGAATATGTCAAATCGGGGTTAGGCACACCCTGTCTGAGGGTTTCAAAAACACCGTCGGAATATTCCGTATAGTAGTCAATCGCATTCTGTCCTGCCTCGTCAAGTTCTACCTGGAATGCCAGGAAGCCGTGACGCTTAACACCGAAGTTCTTGGCTACTGCCTTTGCAACATAGTCGGGATCCATGCCCTCATCCAGGAGACCGATAAAGGTGTTACCGGATTTCATGAAGTCCATCATATACTCGTCATTAAGACGAGTGATGGTATTATCGGGATTTACACTGTAGTTAACACCTTCAACACCAAAGGTGAAAATGTTTTTGAAGGATGCATCGGTATACAGCATCTCCAGTATTTCCATGCAACGCGCGGGGTACTTGGAATAAGCACTTATAGCATACATAGCGCCGAGAGTATTTTCGGTGGTCGCTCTTGCAGTCTTATAAACCTCAACGATGTAGCCTTCCTCTTCCCATCTCTTAACGTCCTGCTCGTTACCCTTGCGGATATCGGCAGCAAAACGCATTCCGGTGGTGTCTGCACCTTCATCGGGCAAGAAGCCGTATTCGCGGAAGTCGGACATTATTTCAAAGAAGTTTGTTACAACGAATTCACCGTAAGTGCTACGGCAGTTAACAGGAACGTATTCACCGAATTCGGGGTTGGTTATACCAATGGGATGACCGATGATATTATCGTAAAAATCATAACCCTGAACTTCCTCGGGTGCCTTGAGAAGCGGAATTACATCCGGCTCATTTGCCTTGACATCTGCCAGGAAGGATTCAATATTCGCGAAGTTCATAATCTGGGTGGTATCGAACTGATACTTTTCAACCAGCTCTCTGTCCAGCAGGCAGTAAGTTGTATCTGCATCAATACCTTTGTTAATGGGAAGTCCGTAGGTGGAACCGCCTATCTTCGCTGCGGAAAGCAAAGTGGGATGTATGTAATCGGTAAGGATCTTTGAATCAAGCTTAAGGTACTCATCCAAAGGAACAATAACAGGTTCGGGCTGTGCGTTAATGCTTGCCATGTAATGAGTGAAGTCGGAAATCAATACGATATCCACCTGATCCTCATCAACAGGTTCTGCTACCGCTTCGCCTGCCTCTATTGCCGCAGCCAGCTTTGCCGCTGCCTTAGCCTCTGCCTCAGCCTTTTCCTTTGCTGCTTTTTCTGCAGCCGCGCTCTTTGCGCTCTGCTCAGCTTCGGTAAGAAGCTTGTTCATCTTCTTATCAACTCTGTCGCCGATTTTCTTTGCGCCCTCGCAGAATTTAGCAACATCCGCATCGTGCTGAAGCTTTACATACTTAGCCTCAAGAATGTCTCTGTACTCGGATTCGTCGTACAGCTTAAGCTCCAGAGTTGTGGCATATTCGCTTTCAGAAAAACGGTTGAGACGCTTTTCCACCTCATCAATTGCCTCGGGAGTTGTAGTTTTGCCCGTGATACCGTAAACGGTAAGAGTGATGGGCTTTCTGGTGGACAAGGTTTCTCCGATGTCTGCTGTTATTTCTTTGTCATCGGAGCATGAAGTAAACATCATGCACACTGCGGAAAGCATCATTACTGCCGCAAGCAGCATGGTGACTGTTCTCTTTAAATTGCTTTTCATTAAAAGATCCTCCTAACAGATTGAAAAACGTATATTAATTTACACCCTATATTTTACACCAAAAGCTGAAATATGTCAAGTTACTTTTTTATTAATAGCCTTGGGCATTTTATCCGAATAAATGGGTACTTTTTCGTCATTAAGTACAAATTCAATGCTTTTTTCAAAGCTCGACAAATTTCGCGCCGTTAATCCAGAAAATCCTTGAGCTTTCTCGAGCGGGTATACTGTCGCAGTTTTCGCAGTGCCTTTGCCTCTATCTGACGGATACGCTCACGTGTTATGTTGAATATAAGACCCACCTCTTCAAGCGTGTATGCTCTGCCGGTGTCAATTCCGAAGCGAAGCTTTAATATCTGTTCTTCACGCGGTGTAAGAGTGTGAAGTGCATTGTTGAGCTGCTCACGCAAAAGATTGAAGCTGGCGGATTCGGAGGGCGACATAGCATCGCTGTCGGGGATGAAATCACCCAGATGGCTGTCATTTTCCTCGCCTATCGGCATTTCAAGCGAAACGGGCTCCTGAGCAATTTTCATTATATCGCGCACTTTGGTGGAGGACATGCTGAGCGCCTCACCTATTTCGTCATATGTAGGCTCTCTGCCGTTTTCCTGCATAAGCTGACGCGATGTACGCAGTATTTTATTGATAGTCTCCGACATATGTACGGGAACACGTATGGTTCTGGACTGGTCGGAAATCGCACGCGTTATGCTCTGACGTATCCACCAGGTTGCATACGTGGAAAATCTGAAGCCCTTGGTATAATCAAACTTTTCCACAGCCTTTATAAGGCCCAGGTTTCCCTCCTGAATAAGATCGAGAAGATTTATACCGCGTCCCATATAACGCTTGGCTATGCTTACGACAAGACGCAGGTTTGCTTCCACAAGTATCTGTTTCGCCTGCTCATCCCCATCAAGTATGCGCTCAGAAAGATCATTTTCAGCCTCAATGGACAAAAGCGGTATTTTACCTATATCCTTAAGATACAGTCTGATATGATTATCTGCAGCAGGATCATCCATCTGATTTTCCACATCTGCCATATCCACGTCCACATCATCCATAACACCATCTGAAACGCCATCAATCTCGTCAATAAGTGCGTCGTCATTTATCAGGTCGGTAAAATCCTCGGTATCGCTTATTTCAATACCCAGTTCTTCAAGTGTTTCATAGATTTTTTCGATTTGCTCCACTTCAAAGCCTGCGGTTTCAATAAGCTCCGCTATGGCGCCGTTGGTTACATATCCCGCTGCTTTTGCTTTTGCTATAAGCTTTGCAACTGCCGGGTTCTTTAAATCCTCTGTATTTGACATAATTTTTATTGCATATCAAAAGATATGCCGTCCTTTCGTTGGATTAGGAATTAAGGTAGCCTTTAAGACGATTGGCGCGCCTGGGATGGCGCAGCTTTCTGAGCGCCTTCGCCTCTATCTGTCTGATTCTTTCACGTGTAATGTTGAATACAACACCCACTTCCTCGAGGGTGTGAGACTTTCCGTCCTCCAGGCCGAAGCGCAGACGCAATACATCTGCCTCACGCTTGGTAAGTGTGTTAAGAACTTCCTCCAGCTCGTCGTGAAGCATGGAGCTGTTGGCAGCATCCGCAGGTGCCAATGCATCATCATCAGGTATAAAATCTCCCAAGTGGCTGTCTTCCTCTTCACCTATGGGTGTTTCCAGCGAAACAGGCTCCTGAGCTATTTTCATTATCTCACGTATTTTATCTGCAGGCTTGTTGAGTACTCCGGCAATTTCATCAATGGATGGTTCTCTGCCCAATTCCTGCATAAGTTGTCGGGAAACACGCAGTACTCTGTTTATAGTCTCCACCATGTGCACAGGTACACGTATGGTTCTCGCCTGGTCTGCTATGGAACGTGTTATTGCCTGGCGTATCCACCAGGTGGCATAGGTGGAAAATTTGAATCCCTTCTGGAAATCGAACTTTTCAACCGCCTTCATAAGTCCGAGATTTCCTTCCTGTATAAGGTCAAGGAAATACATTCCGCGTCCCACATATCTCTTGGCGATGCTTACTACCAGTCTGAGGTTGGCTTCCACAAGTATCTGCTTTGCCTGCTCATCTCCGCCCGACATACGCTCCGCCAACTCCTGTTCATATGCCGAATCCAGAAGCGGCACCTTTCCTATTTCCTTGAGGTACATTCTGACGTGGTCCTCGACCATTATGCCGTCTGCTGAAGCATCGTACTCGGAATCTCCCTGTTCCATGGTAATATGCATATCATCCGCGGACATTTCATTGTAGTTAAGGTCGTCGATATTTTCAAGGTGTGAAAGGTCGTCGTCAATATAGCTTATTACCTCGACCCCTGCCGCCTCCAGTGCGGAATACAGCTTTTCAATCTGCTCGACGTCATCGTAGCCCACATGCTCCAGAGCATCCAGTATTTCCTCATTGGAAATAGTTCCCTTGGCTTTGGCTTTTTCTATAAGCTCACGAAACTCATATTTTTCTGTTGTCTTTACTTCCTCTGCTGTCGTCTGTTTTTTCTGTGCCATTGTGACCATCCTTTTTATTTATGTAAATATATATTTATCAACTTAATTTGTTTTTGAGCGATTGCAGGTATTCTTCCAGGGACATTTCACCCGCATTTTTCTTATTGTTTTGCTCAACAAGTCGCTCTATAAGCTCGTCCAGCACATCGGGAGAGTTGTTGGAAAGCCTGGAGCGATTCACCTGCATTTTCATTATTGCGCCCATCTCCTCGGGAGTAAAAAACTGCCCCAGTTCTCCTATGTCGAAGCTTCCCTCATTTTGAGCCGAGATCTCCAGAATACCGCTAAATACCCGACGATTGAATTCGCAGATGAAAAGCTCGGGCTTTATGCGGCTCATTATTTTTTCATCCCGCAGATAATCGCTTCTCAGCATTATAATACCGAGAATATTTTCTTCTATACTCGCACACGCCTTGTATTTCTGGCGGTCGGGATTTATACGGTCACCGTATCCCATGGATTTTTGTATTTGTTCGTCAAGCGCTTTTTCCCTGAACTGCTTTTCTCGCTTTCGGCGACGCTTTTCAACCTCGTTTTTAAGTGTTGAAAGCTCTACCCCGGTAAGCTCCTTCAATTTAAGGAGAAAAACATCCAGCTCCACTGCCGAGTACACGTCACACAGCATATCGCAGGATTTATTAATAAAATCAAGCTTTTCCTCCGGCACGTCAAGGTTGTAGTTACCCATAAGCGTGCGGAATTTAAAGTCAATTTTGCCCTCCGAGCCGTTGATAAGTGCCGCAAAGGATGCCTTGCCGAATTTTTTTATGTACTCGTCGGGGTCCTTGGCGTTTTTGACGGTAATAACTTTTACCGAAAGCCCTGCCTCGCCGAGAAGTGCTATTGCTTTGTCGGTTGCCTTCTGCCCTGCGGCATCCGAATCGTAGCATATGTACACCTTTGAAGCATATCTTGCCATCACACGCGCCTGTTCGGGCGTGATGGCAGTGCCCAGTGTCGCCACCGCGTTAAAAAATCCTGCCTGATGCAGTGCGACAACATCCATATACCCCTCACAAAGTATGAGCGATGAATCAGTAGTCGCCTTGGCGTAATTAAGCGCGTACAAATTACGGCGTTTATTGAACACGGGCGTATCGGAGGAATTGAGATACTTGGGCATACCGTCGCCTATAATACGTCCGCCGAAGGCAATCACCTCACCCGAGGTGTCTATAATCGGAAAAATTATTCTGCCTCTGAACATATCAAATGGCTTATTATACTTGCTTATTCCGCACAAAAACGCTTCTTTAAGCTCCTCCGGCTTGTACCCCTCGCTTATGAGATAACCGCTGAGTGAATCAAATCCGGTGTCGGCGTAACCGATGCCGAAGTGCTTTATGGTTCGCAGTGTCAGCCCGCGGTCGGTTATATATCTCAGTGCGTCGGAATTCTTGGGATCCATGAGAGCATTATGGAAAAAACGCGCAGCTTTTTTGTTCAACTCAAAAATGCGCTTGCGGTCAATCCTTTTTGCGCCGTAAACCGGGTTATCCTCCGGCATTGCCATTCCCGCCATGTTGGCCAATTTTTCCACTGCCGCCATGTAATCCAGGTTTTCCATACGCATAACAAAGGTTATAACGTCTCCACCCGCACCACATCCGAAGCAATAAAAGCTCTGGGTATTGCGGAAAACGGTAAAAGATGGTGTTTTTTCGCTATGAAAAGGGCAATTTCCCACGGAATTGGTACCCGTCCTTTTCAGGCGGACGTATGTACCGATTATTGTTTCAATATCGCATCTTGCTTTTAATTCGGTTAAAAACGCGCCCGGTAATGGCATAATGTTCCTTTCTTTGATACGTTTTTCTAAACTCTGCGCCAGACCTTCGGAACAAACAGCTCGTTGAAGGTACGCACTGCGTATCTGTCGGTCATGGACGAAATATAATCACAAACAACCCGTCCCTTTGGGAAACGGTCAAGATAATTACGGTATTCGGGCGGAAGCTTTTCGGGATAGCGGTAGAAGTGCTCATAAAGATGAGTCAGCATAACATTCGCTTTTTCTTCCTCCCCCTTTGCAACGGGGTTTTTGTAAACCGCCTCGAACATAAATTCCCGCAATCTGTTCATTGCATCGTCGATTTCCGGAGACATGCGTATTTCGGCGCCCTTGCTGTTGAATATTGTATCCCGTACCAGCGTATTGATACGCACACCGTGAGTATCACCCAGAATCTGACGTAAATCGCGTGGGATATCATCGCTTTTCATGATGCCTGCACGTATGGCATCGTCAATATCGTGATTTATGTAGGCAATGCGGTCAGCAAATTTTATTATTCTGCCCTCGGGAGTAATGGCGCGGTTGGAGCCGGAATGATTGCGGATGGCATCCCTCACCTCATAAGTAAGGTTGAGCCCCATGCCGTTGTTTTCCAGAAGGTCAGCTACTCTGAGACTCTGTTCGTAATGCGCAAAGCCGCCCTCGTAAACACTGTTAAGCAGTCTTTCTCCTGCGTGCCCGAAAGGAGTATGGCCCAAATCATGTCCAAGCGCCGCCGCTTCGGTAAGGTCCTCATTAAGACCGAGTGCACGGGCTATAACACGGGCAATTTGTGTCACCTCGAAGGTGTGCGTCAGACGTGTGCGGTAATGGTCGCCCTCGGGAGTCAGAAAGACCTGGGTTTTATGCATAAGACGGCGAAAAGCCTTTGAATGAGTTATCCGGTCCCGGTCACGCGAAAAAGGCGTGCGTATATCACACTCCTGCATGGGGCGCAGGCGCCCCTTGGTGTTGCGAGACAACGTAGCAAACTCGCTCAGCCTTTGCGCCTCAAAGCCGAAAACGCTGTCGGCATCATTGACTTTATACATTTCTGTTGCCGCCTTTCATTTCCTTTATACTATATTATACGAGATTTTTTTCAAAATCCCTTTTATTTTTCGTAATTTTTTTATTTTTTACAAATTCATAAAAAGATATACCACCACAAACAGCAGAGAAAAATTATTCCCGCCCGAATATAAAACCCACAAAGATGCAAAAAACAGCAAAATAATACACACAAACGATACTTTATCCACCACTTTCCACACCTTTTCCACCTCAAAGCGCATAAGAAGCAGGGATTCGGCAAAATTGCCGCCGTCAAGTCCTCTGATGGGTAACATATTGAATACGGCGTAAAAAATGTTGGCAAAAAACAAAAACATTATTTCGGTAAGCGGTACATAAAGATACGCAAAGTAAGCACACACCGCACCCGCAAGGTTAGCCGCCGCACCCGATGAATATATCAGTGCATCAGCACCGTAGCTGCACAATCTGCCGTCTGTCTGTATGTGTGCCCCGAAAAGCATCACATCTATACAGCAAACACTTTTTCCCACTGCTTTTACAGCTATAAGGTGTCCCGCTTCATGAAGAAGTGCACAAAAAAGCATGGCACCAACGTACTCCGGCGGATTGAACAGCGATAAAAAAACAAGTGGTATCAATGCCGATAAATTCACACGTACCTTTCCCAGCTTCAACGTCATTGTTCACTCTCCGCACCGGCAAAAACCTGTACTGCACCGCCTGTATCCATACCAAACACCATAGCGGCGACGGGATTTTCGGATATGGAAACCTCTATACTGCGTGAAAGGTCATCAAAGCCTACGTTTTGGCGGAACACGCCTATTACCTTATCACGTGTGCCTCTTTGAAGCATAAACACCACCGCGGCAAGGACTGTAATAATTAAAAATATTTTTTTCATGTTTTTCCTCCGTCGGCACAATATTATGCGTGAAAAACACAAAAAAGAACAGCATATTTACTATTTTTCCTTCATATGATTTAACAAAACCTAAGAAAGGAACTGTTTCTATGAATTCAATCGTCAACCAGATGTACACTCCCATTGCCCATGGTGGCAGGATACATATTGAAAACGAAGTAATTCTTCCCGACTACTGTCCCGATGTAGCAAAGGTTGTAAAAGCCGATATTGTTCCCAGAGTCACTTCAAAAAACATATATTCCGATGACAGCGGTCTTAATATCGCCGCCGACGGCACCGTGCTTTTCAAAGTGATTTATCTTGCGGAGGGTTCACCAAAGCTGTACAGCACATTCTTTACCGAAAACTTTTCCCACACATTCAAGGTGCAGGCAGATAAAAGCTCGGATTTTGAAAATGTATTTGCGTATATAAATCTTACTCCCGAAAATGTATCCTGCCGTCCCTGTGCCTCGCGCCGCATGACAATAAAATGCGATATAAGCGTCTGTCCCGAAATACGCCTTAACCGTCCCGTGGAATACTTTACCGAGGATGAAAGCGAATGTGAACTGCTCACACAAAAGCTGTCGCTTTGCAGTATGTGCGGTATGAACGAGGCGGACTATAATGTGAGCGAAAAAATAATTCTCCCCCGCGAGCTGCCGCCCGTCGGTGAAATAACCGACTGCGACATACGCTATGTTACCGAAAGCCTGAAGATTGCAAATTGCAAGGCAGTTTTCAATGCCACTGCGTACTTCACCTGTTTTTACGATTCACCCGAAGGCAGCATAAGCTTTTGCCAGCCGATTGAGCTTTCTCAAATAATCGACGTTCCCGACGCCGAGGACGGCACAGACGGCGAATTACGCTTCACTCCGACCTCTCTTCGTGCAGACACAGATGTTGACAACTACGGCGAAAACCGGGTTATAACGCTGGATTTTTCATACACCGCCCATGCAGTAGTTTTTACCAACCGCGAATTTGATGCCGCCGCCGATGTTTTTTCACCCACCCGCGAAATAACTGCCGAAACAGGTGACTGCAATTTAAGACGTTATTGTCAGTCCGTATATGAAAAGGTTCAGATACCCGCCTCGCTCAGACTGAAAAACCCCGACATAACCTCCTTTGAGGATATACGTCCCACCGCATATATACGCGGATGGGTGGCAGAAAACGGTGTTCTTACCGCCGACTGCCGTATGAATATCAAAATGATAGGCTCGTATGACGGCGGTTTTGACGGAATTGAAGAAAATATCGATTTTTCGGTCCACACAAAGCTCAACGACATTCCCTCTCCGCAATGTGACCTGTCCATTGCAGTGCGCGAGGTAGACTGCGTACCGTCGGGAAGCTCCATAGAGGTGCGTGCCGATGCGGTTCTTACCGGAAGCATATTTTCCCAAAGCAGTGCCCGTTTTGTAAAAACGCTGAGTGTGGGAGAAAAAAAGAAGGACGAATGCCGTCCGCCCATAATTCTGTATTATCCGTCCGAACGTGAAACTCTGTGGGAAATTGCAAAAAAGTATTCTCTTTCACAAAGCTCGCTTCGTGATTTCAACGGTATGGAAAGCGACAAAATAACTGAAAAGGTGCTCAAAATTCCCATGAAATAATTAAAAGTCCGTGAGTGAAAATGTTGTGAAGGGACAGTAAAAATAAAAAAACCTCTGAAAGCGGCATCAAAAGTCGAATTCAGAGGTTTTGTTTGTTGAGCAATTATATGTTGTCTTACAACGCGATATATTTACCTACGCAAATGCGATATATTCGGTTTTTAAAAAGCCGAATGCGGTATGATATAAATTCTCGTCACGAAGTGACATATCGCTGCGCAGTGTCCTTTGGGACACTGCGCTAAAACTCACGGATTTTTAATTAAAGATACGTGTAATAGCACAAATACTCAAACCACACGTCATAGGCTCGTTGGGTCAGATGTATGCCGTCACCGCAGTCATAAATGTCTTTTAAATTTCCGTTCTTGTCGGAAAGAAGAGCTGCAACATCCAGCCAGATAAAACCGTTGTTTTCGGCATATTCAAGAAGTGCGGCGTTAAAATCGGCAGTATTTTTACTGTTTATATAATCACTTTCATCGGATTTCCATTTTGCCGGCGGTATTATGGACTGGATTATTATTCTTGCATCGGGATTTGTTTCGAGTGCCGCCTTGACAATACTGTCATACCTTTCAATAAATTCCTCCGCTCCGCCGGGGCTCAGCTCGTTGACGCCCAGCATTATGTACACTTTGGTAAAATTCCTGTTTTGCTCTATGGCATCAATTCCTGTCACATATTTTCCGTCCGACAAAAATTTTTCATTATTCAGAATATCAAGCGTTGTAAAGCCGCGGTATGCATAAGGAACAGCACCTGTCGTATTTATATCCGAGTACAAAAAAAGACCTTCCGTACGGGAATCTCCCACAAAAACAGCGTCCTGAAAATACTGCATTGCAGGTTGCATGGATGCTGTGTGCTCGTGCTCGGTTAGTATATGCTCAAACTGAGAAAGCGCAGGCTCGTATTGCTCGCTTTCCGCAATGTGTTGTACATTTCCCTCTTTATCCGCCGTATTCGCAGCATTTACGGCGCTGTAATACCTTATTGCGGACAAAATCGCAAAAGCGGATGAAAACACAACAAGCACCGAAAGTGCCGCAACGGCAATGTATTTCGGTTTATCCGACAAGCTTGCCACCCCCTTTTTTGTGAAATTATACTACAAAAGAACTTTTTTGTCAACATTAATATATTTTGTGTTGACATATATTCAAAAATAGTATATAATTTTACAAAATGCCTTTATATTTAGGAGATAACATGAAGAAAGCTTTTGTACTGATAATACTCACTTTAATACTTTTGCTGCCTGTATGTGCCGCCCCCGAAGGGTATTTCAACCGTGTACCGCACTGGTGTTTCAATGAAATGGCAGTTATAGAGCAGTGGGACTTTGTGCCCGAATGCCAAACGGGTGACACATTTATCACCTGTTTCTCGGGTAATGCATCGTTTGCGCTTGAGCCGTCACAGCGATTTGAAGCGCAAAATACACCTTATGCCGCTGTCCGCGTACGTTGCCGAAACGGCGGAAACTTCGGGCTTTACACAACCGACAAAACCGAAAAAGCCGTAATACAGCTTCCCGCAAGCAGTGAATGGTCAGAGTACATCATTGATATGTCACAATATCCCTCTTGGCGCGATACCTCAGAAAAGGTATTTATTGAATACGACACCGAAATTGATATTGAACGCTTGGGATTTTTCCGTACCGCTCCCGAGGCAAAAGCGTTTCTCGCGGAGAAAAACGGTGTGAACAAAGGCATACTTCCGCCAAAGTGGGATTTTAAAAATCCCGAAACACTTTCTATGTGGAGAGTAAACGGCTCCACGCTCACCTACGAAAAGGGAATTGCAAAATTCACATCTCTGGGAACCGACCCTCAGATAATAGCCGACCTTGCGGAGGATCGTTACTTTGATGCAAAATCATTTCCGATTTTCGCCTTTCGCGCAAATGTCAAATCAGACAATTCCACGGCGACACTGTTTTTCAAGACAACCACCCAGTCAAGCTGGAAACACGTTAATATACAGTACAGCTCCACTGACGGCTGGCAAGAATGTATCGCCGATATGAGAACTTCGACATCTTGGGACGGAAATGTTACGGATGTGCGTTTTGACGTTTCAAACAATACGGGTTCAAACGATATTGATGCACTGGTTTATCTGGACAAAGCGGGCTTTTTTGCCACCGTTGAGGAAGCACGTGCATTTCTGAGAGAGGATACTGCAAACGACGGCGACGGTGATATACATATCTGGAATTTTAAAAACCCGAGTGATATCGAAGAATGGTCAACCAACGGTTGCAGCTTCACCTGCACTCAAAATGCAGGTTACTTGGTACCCGGATCAAGCGACCCATATATCAGTTACACTGCCAATGCGGAAAAAGGAGGTTTCATTGACGCTGATAAGTTCAAATGGGCGGCAGTGCGCATGGCTCTGAAAAGTGCGTCCGATAAACAGCTTATCGGTGAATGGTTTTACGAGGACCTTGCCGATCCGGATATTATAGCGCCAAGCCATTCCAAATTTACAATTCCGTCGGAAAATATCACCTCAAACGACTGGTTTGTTTACAAAATCGACCTTTCGGACCCTGCCTCCGACAGCTCCGAGCGTTATGAACAGTATAAGGGCAACGACTACGACGATCAGCTTTGGCAGGGGCTTATGACAAAATTCCGTCTGGACCCCATAAATTCTTCATACACCAATTATACCGAAGAAATCTTTATTGATACCATCGCACTGTTTGAAACCGAAGAACAGCTTGACAGCTATTTCGCATCCCATCCTGCACCGCCCAAGCCCGATTTTAAGGCGGCAAACAGTAATATTACACACCGTACCGATTTTTACCGCAAGGCTATTATGGCAAATGGCTTGAGCTGGCAGAATTTTATGCTTTCCGAAAATTCCGCCTTTAACGATTACACTACCATTAATACACAGCCTTCATCGGAAAGCTCACGTCTTGTTGTTATGTTCAAAGCTGAAGATGAAGACCTCTTTAAGCCTATTCCGCTGTCTTATGTGACCAAATCCGATAAATATCCGCACTTTGCCGCAAGTGACAAGAAAGGGGCATACTATCTGGGCTATGCCGACGCGTTTTTTGAAGACACTGTACAGCATCATGCCGAGGAATACATAACCGATATAGCCTGCCGAGGTATAATGCAAGGTACAGATGCGAACATTTTTTCACCCGATATGCCATTTACCCGCGGAATGCTTATTACAGCTCTGGGACGTATGCACAACACAGATACCTCGCTTTACGACGGCATTACCTCCTACAAGGACACAGCAGAAAACGAATATTATGCTCCCTACCTTGATTGGGCTGAAGAAAACGGCATAAACGTTGCTTTTACAGATGAAAGCTTCCTGAGCGAAAAGCCCGTGACGCGCAGTGATGTTGCTCTCACACTGAAAAAATATCTTGAAGTCTACAATTACGGAATACGGGAATATTCAAATATCTCTCCTGTTTCTGATATTGCTTCGCTTTCCGACGCTGCCGAAATTGCAATAGTAAAAATGCTGGATCTGGGAGTAATGAGCGAGCAGGATGAAAAGCTGTTTGACCACTCCGCAATAATGACACGTGCCGACGGTGCACAAATATTCGCGCGCCTTATACGCGTTATTCTGGGCGTTGAAGGCTACGACGGATATGACAGTGAGTATTACTCAAAGCCCCGTATAAAAATTGCCGCCTGGAGCGGTATAAACGACTTTGAATTCACGGAGGATTTTTTCCGAAGCTACGCAGATTGCGGTTTCAACTGGCTTATTGCCGGAATGGGATGGGACAAAGGCTTTCTGTTTAACATGGCTGACAAATACGGCGTACAGATAATTGCCCGTGATATTCCGGTATTCAACACATCAAAAGGAACGGTAGACTACAACCGTATCCGTTCTTACACCGACCGCGACTCGTGGTTCGGAAATTACATTACCGACGAGCCGGGTACAGATAATTACGACGCTCTTGCAACGGTTGCAAACATGTACTACGAAGAAACCGGAAAAATCCCCTTTGTAAACCTTTTACCAATGTATGCCTCCAAAGCACAGCTGAAATACGGTGCGGGAACAGACCTCAGTCTCGGCAGCTACAGTGGTCTTGAAGAACGAACCGAAATATACCGAGACTACTGTCAGCAGTTTGTTGATAAATTCAACGCGCCCTATATCTGCACCGACATCTACCCTCTCAGCTGGTCAGACGGTCAGAAAACCACAATGAACAATTATCTTGAATACATCAATATAATTGCCGATGTGGCAAGAGACAGCGAGTGTGAATTTTACTGCTGTTTCCAGACCTTCGGATGGAATGAAGCAAAGCGTACACCAAACTCTCAGGAATACCGCTGGCAGATATATTCTCTGTTAAGCTTCGGCTGTACGGGGCTTATGGCATGGAACTATGCCGGCTATACTGACTTTCCCTCCATTGTTAATGTCAAAAACTACACCAACACTCAGGCATATTACGACCTTAAACCCGTTCTCAAAGAGGTCAATATGATTTCAGACATATTCATGCAATACAAAAACCTGGGTGCCTTCAACCACAATTACGGCAAAGTTCAAAGCACTGAAAATTCCCACTATCTTTACATTTCCGACCAATACACTGATTTTGACGCAATAACCGATATAACCTGCGACGACCTTTTACTGTTTGGTTGCTTTGAAAAGAAAATCGGTGCGGGAAAAGCCTTTACGGTAGTTAATATGTCCGAGATTGCAGATGAAAAAACAGTTACACTCACCTTCCGCGCGGACAACTATAATACCGTCACGGCATACCCCATGGGAGTAAAAACCGTACTTACACCGCAAAGTGGCGTGTATACACTCACTCTGGAATGCGGTCAGGGTGTATTTGTGACACTTGATTAGTTTTATAAAATACGGCAGAATCAATGGATTCTGCCGTATTTTTAATATATTTTCAAGTGCAGGAGAGCATAAAATTTCTATTGACAGTTATATTTTTTGTTGGTATACTAAGACAAAGAAAACGAATTCTCTAAACAAAAAGGAGATACAAAAATGGAAAAAAGACTTCATCTTATATGTAACGCTCATCTTGACCCTGTATGGCTGTGGAGATGGCAGGAGGGTGCAGCGGCAGGAATATCCACTTTCAGATGTGCCGCAGATTTTTGCGATGAATTTGACGGATTTGTTTTCAACCACAATGAAGCGTTGCTCTATAAATGGGTAGAGGAGCATGAGCCTCAGCTTTTCGAGCGCATAAAAAAGCATGTAAAAAACGGAAAGTGGAAAATAGTGGGCGGTTGGTACAATCAGCCCGACTGTAATATTCCCTCCGGCGAAAGCTTTGCGCGTCAGATACTTTACGGCAAGAATTATTTTATTGAAAAGTTCGGTATTGAGCCCGACGTTGCTCTGAATTATGATTCCTTCGGACACACCCGCGGACTTGTTCAGATACTCAAAAAAAGCGGGTACAAGAGCTACATCTTAGCGCGTATTCTCGCTCCCGGTGACTACAAATGGGTCGGCTTTGACAGCAGTGAAATAATCGCACACAAGACCTTTGAGGGCTACGGCTCGGTTTACGGCGATATGGAAAATAAAATCAACCGCTTTATTCAGTTCCATAAAGGCGATATTCCGCAGGATGCCATGCTTCTGTGGGGTGTGGGTGACCACGGTGGCGGAGCTTCCAGACGCGACCTTAATGACATTGCGGAAATAGCAAAAAAGCTTAAGAATCAAAATATCAATCTTATCCATTCCAACCCCAATGCGCACCTGGACACATTGGACATTGAAAAGCTCCCGGTTCTGGAGGAATCCATACGTCCCTTCGCCACCGGCTGTTACACAACTATGGCGCGCATAAAAAAGGCGAACAGACAGCTTGAAAACATATTGTACATGAGCGAAAAAATGCTGGCGCACGCAAATCTTATGTATGGCACGGAGTATGACTCCGACGCAATAAGACAGGCGCAGGAAGATTTAATGTTCTGTGAATTTCATGACATTCTTCCCGGAACAATGATTGAACCGGGCGAAATTGATTCTCTCAACCGTCTGGGTCACGGCATTTACAACATGGAAAACCTGCAGTCACGTGCTTTCTTCGCACTTGCGGGAGGCCAGCCCAAGGCAAAAGAAAACACTATTCCCGTGCTGGTATATAATCCGCATCCTTATCCTGTTGATACACAGATTTCCTGCGAATTCCAGCTTTCCGACCAGAACTGGCACTACGGTGATTTCACTGGAGGTACAGTCTACCAAAACGGTGTAAAGGTGCCTTCTCAGTTTGAAAAGGAAACCAGCAATCTTAACCTTGACTGGCGTAAAAATCTTATCATAGATGCACACCTTGAGCCCATGACCATGAACCGCTTCGATTGTGTGCTTGAAAAACAAACAGACTGTATCAACTGGGATATAAAGAAGTTCGGCAAAAAGTTTGATTTTGACAACGGCTGTATGCAGATAAGCTTTGACCCTGACACCGGTCTTATAAACAGCTACACCGTGGATGGCAAAAAGCTGCTGGATAAAAATTCCGCAAAACTTCTTGTTATAAATGACTACGCGGACCCATGGGGCTTCTACCTCGACAAGTACCGTGAGATTGCGGGCGAATTCAAGCTCCTCACAAAAGAGCAGGCAGCAGATTTTCTGGGCTATCCCGATGGAGACGTATGTCCGTTCCAGATAATCGAGGACGGCGATGTACGTACTGTTATTGAGGGGTTGTACGGCTATAAAACCTCTTTTGCAAGTGTAAGATTCTTTATTCCCAAAAAAGGCAATGCCGTAAAGGTTGACGTTGTACTTCATATGAATGAAGCCAACAAGATGGTGCGCCTTGCATTCAACACAATAGACGGCGAATTTATGGGGCAGACGGCTTTCGGCACTGAAAATCTGCCTACCGACGGCTCTCCCGCAGTATTCCAGAAGTTCTGTGCTGTAAAGAACAGTGACGGTGCGTTTATAATTTCCAACGACGGCTCATATTCGGGAAGCTACGAAAACGGAGCTCTTACCCAGACGCTTGTACGTACTCCCATATATTCCGCACATCCCATTTCACTCAGATCCTATGAAGAAGACCCCAATTGCACCGAGCTGCGCCGTTTAGCTCCCAATGACAGATACATGAAGCATATCGACATGGGCGTAAGAGAATTTTCCTTTGAATTCTGCGGCGACAAGGATATAAGCCTTGCAGACTTCAACGCGGCTGTATTCAACGAAAAGCCATACGCGCTGTGCTTCTTCCCCTGCGGAGACGGTGAAAAATGCAGCAGCTTCATCACAATAGACAACAAAGCCGTAACGCTTTCCGCTTTCAAAAAAGCTTATGACAGCAACGGTTATATCATCCGTCTTTACAACTCGTCGGATAAGGCTCAAAAGGTATCTGTCAAGATATCCTGCATCGGTACGGACAAGGACATTACCTTCGGCAAATTCGAAGTAAAGACCTTCCGTGTTGACACCGCTACGGGAAGCTTTGAAGAAACCGACATGATAGAAAGACCTGTCAAATAACACACAGATAAAAAGAGCAAATACGCAAGAATGCGAATTTGCTCTTTTGTTCATAATCACTATTGACATTATGCTAAAAAAGTGATAAAATACCCTTATAATAAATAGGAGAGAACTGTTATGAAGATATTGGT
This sequence comes from Oscillospiraceae bacterium, assembly GCA_015065085.1. Classification (NCBI taxonomy): domain Bacteria; kingdom Bacillati; phylum Bacillota; class Clostridia; order Eubacteriales; family Oscillospiraceae; species Oscillospiraceae bacterium. The sequence continues at coordinate 249,198 of SVQW01000002.1, forward strand.
TATCGGCGGAACGGGGCACATGGGTACGTTTTTATGCCGTATTCTCGCCGAAAGAGGACACAATGTCACTGTTGCCACACGACGCGGTATTGCGCCCGACGGTTTTGAGGCTATAACTCTGAACGCCAACTCACCCGAAGAGCTTTTTCCGCTCAAGAGCCGTGAATTCGATACGGTAATTGATTTTCCCGGTGCAGCCCGGAATGTGTACGATGTGTTGGGTGACAGTGTAGGTCATATTATCGGTTGCGGTTCGCTGTGGATGTACGGTGCTCCCAAAAACGTCCCCACTCCCGAAAAGAAGCAAAGTGACTGTCCCTTTAAGGGATATGCCGCAAGATTTGAAAAAATAATGGACATGATTGAAGACAAAAAATGTCCTTTTACGGCAATTATGATTCCCAACGTCTGCGGACCGGGAAAAATTCCGCTGGACTATATGGGCGGAAGAAGTATTGATGTTCACAAGGCTCATAAAAACGGTGCCAAGATATATCTTCCCGACGGTGCCGAGCCTCTCATTTCCCCCTGCGATGCGCAGGACCTTGCCATGCTGTTTGCGTTGGCGGCGGAAAATCCCGAAAAATCCGGCAACAATCTGTTCAATGCAGGGCCCGTGAATGCTCTTACAATCACCGAATTTGTGAATACATACAGCCGTATTTACGGCAGTAACAACGAAATCGAGTATGTTTCATGGGAAAAATATACAACAGAAATTTCTCCCTCGGTGGATTACTGGTGGCATTTTTACTCCCACATGTGCGCAGACACCTCCAAGGCAAGAAGTGTTTTGGGATACAATCCGCAATTCACCTGCGAAGAAACCATGGAACGTGCCGTGAAGTGGATGTTCGACAAGGGTCTTATGTAAAAATATAAAGGATAATGCGGTGCAATGCACCGCATTAAGTACGTAAAAATGATTCAGGCTTTATTTTTAATTGCAGGGCTTATCATAGGCGTTGTGCAATTTCTGCTTCTTGGCAGAATAACCGCCGCTCTGCTTGAGAAAAAAAGACATATGGCAGTGTATATTGCGGCTAAGCTCGCTTTATATATAATTTTTATTCTCTTAATTTTCTTTTTTATGCCGTATTTTCTCTATACGGCGGCGGGCTACGGTGTGGGTATAATAGCCGGCTCGTTTTTAAACTTTGCAATAAGGAGATGATTTTTTGGGTTTCGTTATAAATATCGGTGCTTCGGCGCTGGTATTCGTGTTACTTCTGATTCTCAAAGCCTCGCTTGCCCACAAGCGCCGCGAAGAGCCGGGTAACAAAAAGCTTAAAACCAAGAACCGGTTGTATTTCTGGGGCATGGTAATTGCGGCATGGTATTTTGTCGCCTGTGTCATCAATGAAATACGCGGAGGGCTTACGGGAATTCACGTGGAAGTGGAGCTGTTCGCTCCCAGAGTGGAATTGTTCGGAATATCCTTTTCCGAGTCTAACATCACCATGTGGATAATCACAGCGGCAATACTTGTGCTTTGCCTGCTATTCCGCTTTATTGTGTTCCCGAAATTTACCGAAAATCCCAAGGGCTTGCAAAACATTGCAGAAATAGCCGTTGAGGAAGCGGACAAGTTCGTAAAGGGTGTTGTCGGTGAGCATTTGCCGGGCGATATTTCCGCTTACATGGTTTCCATTGCACTGTTCATGATAGGCAGTGCGTTGAGCGAATTATTCGGAAAGCGTCCACCAACTGCCGACCTTATCGTTACGGCATCGATGGGACTTTGCACGTTCTTTCTGATCAACTATTACGGTATCCGCGTCAAAGGTATCGGCGGAAGATTGAAGTCTCTTGCCTCACCTTCGCCTGTTATCTTTCCCATGAAGGTGCTCAGCGATGTGGCTGTGCCCGTATCACTTGCATGCCGTCTGTTCGGTAACATGCTGGGCGGTATGATAGTCATGCATCTTCTGCAAAACTCACTGGGCGGATATTCTGTTGGTGTGACTTCCCTTGCAGGGCTTTATTTCAACCTTTTCCACCCATTAATACAAACTTATATTTTTATTACACTGTCGCTTACGTTTATTAACGAAGCCGCAGAATAGGAGGATTTTATTATGAACGCATTCGCATCCGCACTCGCACTTCTCCCCTGTCTGGGCGCAGGTATTATGATGGGCTTTGCGACAAGCAAGGCAGTAGACGCCGTTGCACGTCAGCCCGAAGCATCCGGTAAGATTAACTCCATTCTTCTCATGGGTCTTGCACTTACCGAGTCCACCGCGATATACGGCTTTGTTATGTCGCTTATACTTTTCACCAAAATCTGAGAATAAGAGGTAGTTTCAATGCCGGGACTTGATTTTTCAAAAATTCCCATGGATCTTATCCTGAATATTATCAACATTATCCTTATATTTGTCATTGTGAAAACTCTTTTATACAAGCCTGTAAAGAATTTTCTTGATGCACGCGCCAAGAAAACCGCCGATGCAATAAAAGAGGCACAGGACGCCAAGGACGCTGCACATAAGCTGAAAAGTGACTACGACTCTCTCCTTGCAGACAGCGAAGTTGAAGTAAAAAAGCTTATTAAAGACGGCGAAATAAAGGCTGCCGAGAAGTCTGCCGCAATTATTGAAAATGCCCGTAAACAGGCTGAGGAGATTATTGCCGAGGCTCACAAGCAGATTGAGGAAGACCGCCGCGAAGCGCAGGAGGATATCAAAAAGGAAATCGTCCGCACAGCGCTCATTATTTCCGAAAAAGTACTGGAACGTGAGATAAAGGACACCGACGTGAGAAAGGTAGCCGAAGAGTACTTTGTCAACCCCAAGGGTAAAATAGTATGAAGCGCGTTATCATAACCGCAACACCCGCAATGTCGGAAGAGACATACAAGATCATATGCGGCAAGATCGAAAATAAGTACGGCGAAAGCTTTGAGTTTTCCCGTGTTGACGATGCTTCCATCATTGGCGGTTTTATACTTAACATCGAAAACAAAATTTACGACCTGAGCACCAGAACACGCCTTGACGAAATAGGCAACCATATTCTCAACTAAGGAGGCAATGCCATGTCCCAGATAAAATTGGATGATATCAGCGCGTTTCTCAAAAAACGTGTGGACGGCTTTGAGCCCAAGCCGCTGATATACCGCTACGGCAGAGTGAAAAGCGTTGCCGACGGCGTTGTCAGAATTGAGGGTCTGCCCCACCGTTCCTACGGTGAGCTTCTTGAATTCAATTCCAACGTTTACGGTATGGCGCTTGACCTGGAAGAGGACGGTGTAGGTGCCGTACTGCTCAACACCACCGATAATGTGGCAGTGGGCGACCAGGTACGCGGTATCGGACGTGTAACCGAGGTTCCGGTAGGCGAAGAGCTTATAGGCAGAGTTATCGACCCCATCGGCAGACCGCTGGACGGTATGCCACTGAGCACCAAGAACTATCTGCCTGCCGAGCGTCCGGCTCCCCCTCTTATACAGCGCAGACCCGTAGATACTCCCCTTGAAACGGGTATACTTGCCATCGACAGCATGATTCCCATAGGACGCGGTCAGCGCGAGCTTATTATAGGCGACAGACAGACGGGTAAAACCTCTATCGCCGTAGATACGATTATTCATCAGAAAAATACCGACGTTATCTGCATTTACTGCGCCATCGGTCAGAAGGCATCCAACGTAGCGCAAATAATAAAAACTCTTACCGACGCAGGTGCAATGGAATATTCCGTTATTGTTGCCGCAACAGCAGGCGACAGCCCCGCAATGCAATATCTTGCACCCTACTCAGCCTGCTCGGTGGCTGAATATTTCATGTCCAAGGGGAAAGATGTTCTTGTAGTATACGACGACCTTTCCAAGCATGCAGTGGCGTACAGAACGATTTCTCTGCTTCTGCACCGTCCGCCGGGACGTGAAGCTTATCCCGGTGACGTATTCTACCTTCACTCACGTCTTCTTGAACGTGCGGCATGTCTGTCACACGAATTCGGGGGCGGAAGTATAACCGCACTGCCCATAATCGAAACAGCGGCCGGAAATATCTCTGCTTATATTCCCACCAATGTTATTTCCATTACTGACGGTCAGATATATCTGGAAAGCGAGCTGTTCCACAGCGGTATACGCCCTGCGGTAAACACAGGTCTTTCGGTATCCCGTGTAGGACGAAGTGCACAGCACAAGGCTATGCGAAAGGTTTCGGGATCACTGCGTATACAGCTTGCCCAGTACCGCGAAATGGCGGTTTTCGCCCGTTTCGGCTCGGATATTGACTCTTCCACCAAAAAGATGCTGGACAACGGTGAACGACTTACTGCACTGTTCAAACAGGGCAGAGGCCAGACCTTCGATTTGGTTGACGAAGTAATAACTCTTGCGGCGTTCGGTAAAAACGCTTTTGACAGCGTTAAGGTTTCTGACATAAACAATGCCCGTACCGCCCTTATAAACGAAATACGCTCTTCCTATTCCAATATTGTCAACCGCATCACCGACACGCACGACCTTGACGAGGAAACCGCAAACGAATTGGGTATTGCGGTAAAAGAGTTTATGAAGGGAATGGGTGACTGAGTATGGTACGTAACTTAAGTGCCATACGTCACGAGGCAAAGGCGGTTGAGCAGACACGCCAGATTACAAACGCAATGTATCTTTTGTCCACCTCGCGCATGAAAAAGGCTATGCAGGTGATAGATTACAATCAGATGTATATGCGCCGTATACGTGCGGCTGTTAAGGATATTTTGCGCATGAGCACCTCGGTGCACCATCACTATGTGGAGGACACCGGCAAGCGTGCGGCATATCTTGTTATCTCGGCTGACAAAAGCATGTGCGGTGCCTATAACTTCAATGTAGTTGACTGTGCCGTAAAAAGCATGAGCCGTCATGAAGTAACACCATTTATTTCCAATGTGGGAATATGCGGAAACGAAATGCTCAAGGCAAAGGGCTTTGAAGTTGATACGGACTGGCTGGGTGCTTCTCAGAAGCCGTCATTATACTATGCCCGTCAGATTGCAGAGCACCTTATTCAGCTTTACGACAGCGACGAAATCAGCGAAATATATGTAGTATACACAAAATATGTTAATTCCGTAGTGCAGAAAGCGGAATGCATAAAGCTTCTGCCGTTATCGCTTGACATATTCGATGATGTAAACATCGAATACAACTATGACACGCAGGTGCTTTACTCGCCCTCTCCCATGGAGGTTTTCGACACTATGGTACCGCAATACTGCATAGGCATGGTATACGGATTTCTCAACCATGCTTCGGCAAGTGAGCATGCCGCCCGTATGACATCTATGCAGAGTGCGACACACAACGCCGACAGCATGATAGAAGAGCTTAATTTCGAATATAACACGGCACGTCAGAGTGCCATAACCGCCGAGATTACAGAAATTGCTTCTGCGGTGGAAATTTTTACGAAAGATTGATGAAAATGACTACACATAAGGGAAGTATCATAAAAATATCCGGTCCTGTCATCGATGTACGCTTCGATGAGGGATGCGAGCCCCATATAAATACTCTTGTCACCACTGAAAATAACTCCTACCACATGGAGGTTGCCGCTCATATTGACTGCGGTATAGTTCGCTGTGTGGCGCTGGAGGCAACCGACGGTCTTAAGTGCGGAACAGAAGTGTTTTCCAACGGCGAGGGCATAAAGGTTCCCGTAGGCGACAGCGTTATAGGACGTGTTGTGGACGTTCTGGGACGTCCCATTGACGGTCTCGGAGAGATAAAAGCGGATGAATACTGGGATATACACCACGCTCCTCCCTCTCTTAGCGAGCAAAAGCCAAACACCGAGCTTCTGGAAACGGGAATAAAGGTAATTGACCTGCTTGTCCCCTACGCAAAAGGTTCCAAAATCGGACTTTTCGGCGGTGCGGGTGTAGGTAAGACGGTTCTTATCATGGAGCTTATCCACAACGTCGCTACCAATCACGGCGGTTATTCGGTATTCACCGGTGTGGGTGAAAGAAGCCGCGAGGGTAACGAGCTTATGAATGACATGCGCGAAAGCGGTGTTATTGATAAATCCATTCTTGCATTCGGTCAGATGAATGAGCCCTCGGGAAGCCGTATGAGAGTCGCTCTTGCAGGCCTTACTATGGCAGAATATCTGCGCGAAAGAAAAAAGCAGGACGTGCTTTTATTTATTGATAATATTTACCGTTTTGTTCAGGCGGGCAACGAGGTAAGTGCTCTTCTGGGACGTCTGCCCAGCGCAGTAGGTTATCAACCTACGCTGGCTAACGAGCTGGGTGAGCTGGAGGAACGTATTGCCTCCACCGCTAACGGCTCTATTACCTCCGTTCAGGCGGTATACGTACCTGCGGATGACCTTACAGACCCTGCGCCTGCAACAATATTTACTCATCTTGATGCAACTACCGTACTTTCCCGTGACATTTCCGAGCAGGGCATCTATCCTGCGGTAGACCCACTGAATTCCGCCAGCCGTATACTGGAGCCTGAAATCGTTGGCGAGCTTCACTATAATGTGGCACGCAGAGTTCAGGAGTGCTTACAGCGTTACAACGACCTTAAGGACATTATCGCTATACTGGGTATGGACGAACTGTCCCCGGAGGACAAAACCACTGTTTACCGTGCAAGAAAGCTCCAACGCTTTATGTCTCAGCCCCTTTCCGTTGCAAAGGCATTCACCGGTAACGAGGGAAAATTCGTTCCGCTTGAAAAGACAGTGGAAAGCTTCCGTCAGATTGTTGACGGCGAGGCGGACGACCTTCCGGAAGCGGCATTCTTCATGGTGGGCGATATCGACGATGCACGTGAAAAGGCGAAAACGTTATGAATACCTTTAAGCTTGAAATAATAACACCCATGCGCGAGTTTCTTGAAACCGACGCAGTTGCACTCACCTTTCAGTCTACCGACGGCGAAATAACCGTACTCAAGGGGCACACCCCCATGGTTGCCTCACTTGCAGTGGGAGAGTTAAAAATACGGGATGAAAACGGCGTCCGTGTTGCGTTCCATTCCGAGGGTTTTGTGGAAGTTCGCCCGGACGAGGTATTGGTATTTTCACAGGCGTGTGAATGGCCGGACGAAATAGACATTTCCCGTGCTCAGAGTGCACGGGAGCGCGCTATGGAAAAGCTTCGTCAACAGCAAAGCATTTACGAGCACCGACACACTGCTATTTCGCTTACCCGCGCTATGGTACGCCTTAAGTTGAGCAAGAAATAAGCAAAAAACATAGCTGTGTTTTCACGGCTATGTTTTTTTTGAAAAAATGTTGATTTTTTTTAAAAATTGGTATATACTAATACCATACTTATATTTTTGGGAGGTATATTATGGAAAACATCAAGGGTACAAAAACCGAGGCTAATCTCTGGGCTGCGTTTGCAGGCGAATCTCAGGCAAGAAATAAATACACCTACTACGCATCCAAGGCAAAGAAAGACGGCTATGAGCAGATAGCTTCTCTCTTTGAAGACACTGCAAACAACGAAAAGGAACACGCAAAGATTTGGTTCAAGCTGCTCATGGGCGGCGAAATCCCCTCTACCATCGACAATCTTGCAGATGCTGCAAGCGGCGAAAACTATGAATGGACCGAAATGTACGCAGAATTTGCAAAAACTGCACGTGAGGAAGGCTTTACCACCATCGCTCTGCTGTTTGAAAAGGTAGCGGCAATCGAGAAAACCCACGAGGAAAGATATCGCAAGCTGGCAGCCAACATTGAGGGCGGAGTTGTATTCTCCAAGGATGGCGATGCAATCTGGGAATGCCGTAACTGCGGTCATATCCATATCGGACCCAAGGCTCCCGGCATGTGTCCGGTATGTGCACATCCTCAGGCATATTTCGAGGTTCGCAAGGAAAACTATTAATCGGTACTTTACGGGCGGACACAATGTCCGCCCTATTTTTGTGTACAGGAGATTGTTATGAACGTACAGCCTAAAGCACAGGAAAATACAATTAAAAACGGTACAAAAGGTAAATTCATTGTTTTTGAAGGCATTGACGGCTCGGGAAAAAGCACTCAAATTGCTTTGCTTGAAAAACGTCTTAAAGAAAAGGGAATAAATGTGGCACGCACTGCCGAACCGACAGCTTCCGGACTTGGTGGGCTTATACGTGATGCACTCAACGGCACCACCCCAAGAACACCCTACGAATTGGCGTCGATGTTTCTTGCTGACCGCATCAGCCATAACGAAAACCCTGTTTACGGCATAAAAAAGATGCTGGACGAAGGTACATATGTCATTTGCGACAGATATTATTATTCTTCCTTTGCATATCAGGGCATAGACGCTGACCTTAACTGGGTGATGGATATAAATCTCAGCTGTCCTCAAATTACCCGACCGGACGTTTGCATATTTCTTGATCTTGACCCGGAAAAAAGCGCTCAACGCATAAGTGAAAGCCGTGCCTTTGCCGAGATTTTTGAGAACACTGACACTCTGAGAAAAATACGCTCCCGTTTTTACGACGTTTTTGAGCTTATCCACCAGCGTGAGAACATTCGCATAATCGATGCGGGACGTACAGTAGAGGAAATCGCCGACGATGTTTATGCGGCGGTTTTTGAAGAATAGTACATCTTTTTGAGGAGTTTTCGCATTCACATTATGACTATTCAGCTTTCAGACCATTTTACATATAAAAAGCTTTTACGCTTTACATTCCCATCAATAATAATGATGATATTTTCGTCGGTATATGGTGTGGTGGACGGTTTTTTCGTTTCAAACTTTGTAGGTAAAACACCTTTTGCCGCCGTCAATTTCATAATGCCCTTCCTCATGATTCTGGGTACACTGGGTTTTATGTTCGGAGCGGGCGGAAGCGCGCTGGTATCAAAAACCTTAGGTGAGGGTGACAATGCTCTTGCAAACAAATATTTTTCCATGCTGGTTTATATTTCCATCGCATGCGGTATAGTTCTGAGCGCGCTGGGTATAGTTTTTCTGCGTCCCATTTCTGCACTTCTGGGGGCGGACGGTCAGCTTCTTGAGGACTGTGTAACCTACGGCAGAACAGTTCTTATCGCTCTTCCCGCATTCATGCTTCAGATGGAATTTCAGACCTTTTTCATAACAGCCGAGAAGCCTCAGCTCGGGCTTTATGTGACGGTTGCATCAGGTGTTGCGAACATGGTACTGGACGCACTTTTTGTAGGAGTTTTCCGATGGGGGCTTGTAGGTGCAGCCGCCGCCACGGGTATAAGCCAGGCAATAGGCGGATTTTGTCCGGTTTTATTTTTTGCTCTGCCAAACAGCAGTATTCTGCGTCTCACACGAACGAAATTCTACGGTAAAGCCTTTTTTAAGACCTGCACCAACGGCTCATCCGAGCTGATGTCCAACATATCCATGTCACTTGTAGGTATGCTTTACAACATTCAGCTGATGAAATACGCAGGAGAAAACGGTGTTGCGGCTTACGGCGTGCTAATGTATGTCAACATGATATTCATTTCTGCTTTTATCGGTTATTCCATAGGAACGGCTCCCATCGTAGGCTTTCATTACGGTGCCGAGAACCACAGCGAACTTAAAAGCCTTGTAAAAAAGAGTCTTACAATAATAGGTGTGCTTTCTCTGGCTATGCTTCTTATGGGATTATTATTGGCAGTTCCTCTGTCTGAAATATTTGTGGGCTACGATGTTCAGCTTCTCGCCATGACGGTAAAAGGGTTTTATGTTTTTTCGTTCTCCTTCCTGTTTGCGGGAGTGTGTATATACGGCTCATCATTCTTCACCGCACTCAACAACGGGCTTGTATCGGCAATCGTATCATTTTTGAGAACGCTGGTTTTCCAGATAGCCGCAGTTATGCTTTTGCCCATAATATGGGGTATCGACGGAATATGGTTTTCTATCGTGGTTGCAGAGCTTATGGCTTTCATTGTTACTATACTGTTCCTTTACGGGATGAAAAATAAATATCATTATTAAACAATCAGCAGGTGATAATCGTGTATCACCTGCTGATTGTTTATTTTCAAATGTTATTATACGGTCATGGGCTGTTTTACTTCGGACGGTACAACAAAATTGAATGCTCCGGGGCAGATTTCAAACTCAGTTCTTCCGGCATTTACAATTTCGCCGTCTATGCAAAGGCGCATTTTACCGTTAAGGGGTGTAACTGCGATTTTCCTGCAATTTGTGCTCAGAATTATCTTATCTATATTACTGATACTCATAAACGTGCCTTTCATATACGCGGGCAACAACCTCAAAAATTTCAGTCTCGGAACATTTTTTATTATATTTATATTAATGGTTCCGTCGCAAACGGATGCCAGCGGATTACTCTTTATACCGCCGCCGCAATAACAGCCGTTCGCTATGGACGTCAGAAGCAATTTGCCGCTGTACATTGCTTCGCCATCAATTTCAATATCAAGATTTGCTCCTTTTTTGCCTATAAGGTTAATAAGTATAGACACAAAGTATGCCACCGAGCCTGAAATAAACGGGCTCTTCTTAATTCTTGCCGTCATATCGGCAACATTGCAGTCAAAACCGATATTAAACATATTGGCACAATATCCCGTAACGGCTTCACCGTCTGTTTGGATGGTGTATCTGATGGCGTCGCATTTTACGGTACCTGCATTAATCTGTTTTGTAATATCATCAAATAAACCGGAAAAATTACGGCGAAAATCATTTCCGGTTCCGATGGGAATCACACCTGCTTCAGCGGCATCGCAATCCTTAATGCCGTTCAGAACCTCGTTGAATGTACCGTCACCGCCACAAGCAATAAATCTGGCAGGTCCATGATTATTAATGTACTCGCGAATATACCGCGTAGCATCTCCAACAGCTTTGGTCAAATATATTTCGGTTTCAATGCTGCATAATTCATTTATCTCATCGATCAGCATTTGTGCCTTATTTTGCCGACCTGCGTGAGGATTTACTATAAAAACTGTTTTCATTTATTCTCACTCTGTTATAAAAAATAAAGCTGCAACAAAAACTGTTACAGCTCATATGTACATTACGGTAAAAATATCTTTACAATAAAATATAATACCGACGGGCAGAGAAGACATCCCATACCCGTATAAAATGTAGATGTCATTGCGCCGTAGGGTACAAGCTTGGGGTCTGTTGCGGCAAGACCTGCGGTTGTTCCGCTGGTTGTTCCCATAAGACCGCCGAATACCATTGCTGCACGGGGAGTGTTAAGTCCAATCTTTTTTGCCACCATGGGTGTAATAACCATTACTGCGATAGATTTGAATACACCTACCGCGATGGAAATTGCTATAACCGCGGAATCCGCACCAAGTGCAGCACCGGTGACGGGGCCCACAACGAAGGTGACTGCGCCTGCCGCAATAGTGCAAGCACTGACGGCATCACGATAACCAAACGCAAATGAAACCGCTACACCTATAAAGAATGTAACCACAACACCGACAAGCAGAGCAATAACGCCCACAAGTCCACACTTTTTTATTTCGGACATTTTTGCACCGAAAGAAGTAGAAACGATTGTAAAGTCGCGTAATGTAGATGCACCGAGAACGCCTATGCCGGTGAAAACGGAAACATCTGCAATGCCCTTTGAACCGCCTGCAACCTTACCGCCCACATAAGCGAGAATAAGACCTAAAATAATTGCTATCGCAGACGTATGAATTCTGCCTTGAGTAAGCTTTGAAATGCCGGTTGACAGCACAACAATAATACCGACCAGCAAAAATGACATTACAAAAGCATTATCGACAAAAAGACTTACAAAGATATCAGCCAATGCTCTCATTTCTGAACCTCCTTATCCTCTTGCTTGGTTTCCTTTGGCGAAAACATATTGAAAACAGGGATGAGAAGAAGCATAATTACAACAATGCCAACACCCAGCGAGAGTGCAAGCGCACCGCCGTCAAGAGCACTTACAACATTCTGAGAAGCAGACATGGCTATAATAACCGGAATGAACATTTCTTTCCAGAATTCAATTCCCTTGGTATAGTTCTGCGGTAAAATACTGTTGACTTTTTTTGAGTTGGTGGCAATCAGAAGCAAAATCATTGCAAAACCGACACCACCAACATCGGAATTCAAACCCGTCCACAAACCTATCAGATTTCCGACGAATGAGCCGACAAACATACAACCGGCGAGCAACGCTACACCGTAAATCATAAAACCATTCCTTTACACTTTATTTACTTACATATTATATTATAAAACAAAATACGCGAGTTGTAAATTATGAAATTAAATATGCTGACTATACTTTTAATTATATAGCAAGTCTTTTTACAATTCAATTACGAAAATACTTTTTATCGGCGGCGCGGTATTGCAGAGCTTCGAAAATATGCTGTTCCGCAATACTTTCGCTTTGCTCCATATCTGCGATGGTTCGCGCAACACGCAATACACGGTCATATCCGCGTGCCGACATATTCATATGATTGAACGCCAGCTCCAAAGTCTGAGCCGCCTTCGCGGTCAGCCCGCCCCTCTCACGCATAAGCTTGCCGGAAGCATCTGAGTTTTTATATATTCCCAAATCTCCGAAGCGTTGCACTGCAAATTCTCTGGCACGATTCACCCTCAAGCGTATATCCGCCGAGCATTCGGAAGGCGTACTTGAAGTAAGCTCGTCATAGGATACTGCGGGAACTTCTATCTGTATATCTATTCTGTCTACCAGCGGCCCCGATATTTTTCCCAAATAGTTATTGATGGCGGTGGTGGAGCACTTGCATTCCCTCTGTGTACTGCCGTAATATCCGCAAGGGCAAGGGTTCATGGCACAAACCAGCATGAAATTCGAGGGAAAAGTAATTTTATTCTTCACACGGGTAACGGTTATATTTTTATCCTCCAACGGCTGACGCATGACCTCAAGAGCACGCTTTTCAAACTGGGGAAGCTCATCCAGAAACAGTACGCCGTTATGCGCAAGGGATAATTCACCCGGTACAGGGTTTGTACCGCCGCCCGAAAGTCCCGCCACCGACATTGTATGGTGCGGAGAGCGAAAAGGGCGGAGTGTCATAAGACGTTTATCCTGCGGAAGCATACCCGCAACGGAATGTATCTTGGTTACATCCAGCATTTCATCATAGCTCATTCGGGGAAGAATTCCCGGCAAAGCTTTTGAAATCATGCTTTTTCCTGCTCCCGGAGGCCCTATAAGCAAAACGTTATGACCACCTGCGGCAGCAACCTCCATTGCACGTTTTGCAAATGCCTGACCCTTGATTTCGGAAAAATCCACTGTGGGGACAGGCTCCTGCAGTATCATCTCCGCATTGTGTGGTGTGGGGGCGATTGCCGTTTCGCCTCTGAGATGGGACACAAGCTGTGCGATATCACGAACACCGTATACCTCTATACCGCTGACAAGCGAAGCCTCCTGTGCGTTTTCCTCCGAGAGATAGACTTTGGTAAGTCCGCTGTTCTTGGCGGCAATGCACATGGGCAGAACGCCTTTTATTCCGCGCACTTCGCCGGTAAGTGACAATTCACCCAAAAAGCATTTATTTTCCATATCCACATCCGACAGCACCGAATGGCACAAAAGAGATACCAGTATCGCCAGGTCCAGTGATGAACCTTCCTTTTTGGTATCTGCCGGAGCGAGATTTATTACTGTTTTGCCCTTGATAAACGGTAGATTGTTATTTTTCAGTGCAGATTCAACACGGGAAAGCGATTCCTTGACCGCATTATCGGGAAGACCGATTATGCTTATTCCCGGAAGTCCTCCGCTTGAAGAGCATTCGGAGCGTATTATGTATCCGTCTATGCCGTTTATTCCGGCAGAAGATACTGTACAAACCATAATAAAACACCTTTTCCTTTGATGTACTTATCTCATTATACAACATTTTACAAAAAAATGCAATACAGCTGAATATGTATATTCGCATTTTGCAAAAAATGGACAAATTTTTAGTGAAAAAAGACTACATTTTTCCTTGATTTTTTTAAAACATTGTGATATAATTACCTAACAAATCTATAAGGAGACTTATATATATGAAAAAAATTCTTTTTTTTGCATTGCTTATATCCGTTCTATGTATAAGCGCATTTGCCGCAGAACCGGGTTTTCTTCTGACACCGGATTTCACCGCACCTATAAAATACAGCACACTGTATGCTGCTGAACTTACATACGGTGAGAACTATGCAACAATTACTTCCACCCACGATTTGAATGAAGGACAGACCGGTGACCCTCATTTCGTTGTCAACACCGAGCTTGATCCAAAGTACAAATGGATGAAAATACGTATAATGAACCATTCTCAGGCTGCTGTTTTCGAAATGCATTTTGCCTCGGAAGCAACCGGTTCGAAAATCACTGCCGAGAGCTGTACGCATTTTCCCATCACCGCCCAAGACACCGAATATAAAGAATATATTTTCAATATAAGTGACCACAATGCACAGAAGCAGGGCGGTAAGTCCTACTGGGAAGGTAAGATAAACCAGTTACGCTTTGACTGTATGTGGATCGCAGAGCCTTCGGGTCAGATGCCCAAGGGAAGCAGTATGGATATCGACTACATCGCCTTTTTTGAAACCGAGGAGGATGCCATGGCTTACGATAAAGCAAGAGAAAAAATTGATTATTCCAATGTTGAGTGGGACAAAAACAGCCCTCACTTCATTTTTGATAACGCAGAAGAGGTTTCCAAATGGGCACTCCATCAGGCAAGCTCCGAGCTGGAAATGGGCAACCTTAAGTTCATTCCCAACGGAAATGACCCCACCATTGCACGTCAGTTTGAAATTCCCTTTGCCGCAGAAGAATTCCACTGGTTCGCCTACAGATACAAGGCTGCTACCGAGTCTACCGTAGGCGGTCTCTTCTTCACCTCCGATAAGGTTCCCAATCTTACCAGCAAGTTCTATGAGTCGTTCAAGCTCAATCCCAATGGCTACTGGACAGACTACATTCTTGATCTTAACAACATAACCAACGGAACATGGGAAGGCACTATCAACTCCATGCGTCTGGACCCTGTCAACGACAGAGTAAGCTTTGACACCAAGATATATATCAACCGTATAGGATTCTTCCGCACAAAGGAAGAGGCATTCGCGTTCCTTGCTGCAGGCGGTACCGAAGACTTCTCAAAATCCGCTCAGCTAAACGGAGATATGTTCAAGGCAATCATCCCCGGCGGCACAATTGCCGATACGCTTGACGAAAGAAAATTCATTCTTCAGAGCGAAAATGCCGACAACAGCTCTGTTGTAACCTACACCGACGCAAACGGTAACAAGAGCATTGTTGCGCTCAGCTACACCAATGACTACGGCTACACCTCCTACGTTGCAAACAAGCCCGGTACATATGCAATAGGCGCAAATCATAAGGATTATGTTGACATTGCAGGACACTGGGGCGAGGGCTACATAAACTTCGTTTCCGACCGTGCGCTGTTCGGCGGTACAAGCCCCACAGAATTCAGCCCCGAGGTCACCATGACCAGAGGAATGTTCATTACCGTTCTGGGACGTATGCACGGACTTGATACCT